>JBCBHL010000339.1:0-8095 GCA_038525605.1 Bacteroidota bacterium | reverse complement strand
GACTCTGTGACAAGAGTGTCATTTTCAAATGTCTTTGAAGTTGTACTTTGCAGGTAATGCCAGTTTTTGGTATGAAAATACATGGCAAATGCCAGCGAGGGTTGATAACAAGTTCCACATTGAAAAAACTCCCTGGGTTTCACAATTAACCCTGACGTAAACTCTCTGTTGATCCATGGAATTTCAACATACTTGTTTATTCGCTGATTCAGTAGTCGAAATCCAGTTGGTGTCTTTGCATACACCTCACTTTTCAGCAGTTTACCATTCTTATAAGACAGGTCCACTGGTCTGTTGAAAGGAAACTCCAACTCCTGAACTGGCTTGAAGTTTGTAAAATAGTAAGATGAATATCCGAGTTTTTTCTGTTCATCTGTCACAAGTGCATTAAGAGGAATATAGGCACCAGCGCCACTAAAAATCTTCGATAAATCTGTCGTATTGATGTCATATGTCTTTACTTCAGAGTAGCCCACATGACTACCGTTTGAAGTTGCCATCGGTATTTGCGGAGAGGTACTTAGATTCAGGTAAACAGTAAGCGTATTCTGACGGCATTCTTGGCCAGCCTCTACCCCTTGACCAAAAACAATTGTTTGGGTAACGTATGACTGGGTTACTTTTTTGTACCGTTTATGGTTTGGCTGTGTCGGCTCTACTATTTGAACATCAACAACTGAAAGAAAGGTCATGTCAATGGATTGATCAGGTTCGCCTATTGTGTAATCTAAAGCAGGATCATACCAATTGTCTTCTGTATAATAGCCTCCAAAATCCGGGGTAGTAAACACCACACCACTAGACTTTTTATTAGCACCATTGCCCGTAGTATATTCAAATAATTTATGAATACTCTCATCGGATTTAGGGTCATAGGTCGTAATTTCCCGAATTCTCAAACCTCCAACAGGCTCATAGTCAACTGGCTCGATTTGATCAAGAACAAGTTTCATGTGAATATAACTTCCCTGAGACTCCACTCTCAATCTGTAATCGCCAGGCTCAATTACGTTTCTGTGACCATAGACATCTACATTTCCTACTTTGGATAAATAGCCCGGCCGTTTGGCTAGCGGAATTACATTTGCCCACTGACCATTTACTTTCTTTTCAAGGTAATACCAGGCATCCATTCCCTGGAAGAAAGGAGATACTTCAACAATAGAAATTGAGCTTTCATGTGCGACTGTGAATTCCACAGAATCCAGGACGGGGTTGCTGTCACTTCCATTATTAGCAGAAGCCTCGTATTCATATGTCTGTAAAAATGTATCCGCGGAGAAATCGTGTAATTCATAATCAAACGACTGACTCCCTCCAGTCGGCAAAGTCATTTTCTTCAATGTCCCGACCCTGGCAAAATCCAGATCTGGTTCTCTGCTTACATTGGTATTGCTATTAAAATGGTAATTGGCATCCTTCCATTCAGGTAACATGCTAAAACCATTACCTGCCCCATTATAGTAGCCCCAAAAATCCTGATCGTTTGATTGTATGGCTGGAAACGACTTGTTTTCAAAATAAGTAAAATCATAAAGCTTGATATGTTCACCGGAATCATCATGTGCCAGTTGATCAATACTCTTCAGTTTCAGCTTTTTGTCTCCACCGAAATAATCATGATTGAGCCTGATATGCTTCACTAGCTGATCGTTCTTTTTAACAACTATTTCATCAAGCGCATAACTTCCATTCAAATCTACCCTGCGATTGGCAGTATCCGGATCCACCTTGAATAATATTTCATATCCGTTATTACTGGAAACACGGCTTAATCTTTGAGATAGCACTGTATTGGTAATGTTACACGGCGAACTTGATATAGAAGACTGTCCACCAGGTGGCATGCCATCGGTATTGACGGCAATCACCCGAAACTTCTTTGATTCTGAATAAGTAGTTTCATATAAAATCCTTTCCTGAACATACTCAAAGTCAATCACATCATCGCCTTTTTCCATTTTCACCAAGTGCCACGCATTCTGACGATCCGAAACATTAATTTCTTCCGAACAGCTGCTACTCGTTGTGTGCTTATCAGCGGCTTTAAATGTGTATGTAGTCCCATCCGGAGTTTCAATTTCCCATAAATAATCGTTTACTGTGGGATAAATACCTGTGGTGGGGGTTCCCGTAAAAGGATGTTTCTTAATTTCAATATCGTCGGATCTTAACCTGACGGGTTTTCTCCTATGATCAAAGGTAAACTTCCCCGAACCACCCGGCATTGAGAAGTAAAACATGTCAGGCTCAAAGTCCCAATAGTTACCAGACAAAGCATCAAAATTGGTAATTCCGCCCGTATCATCCTCACAGTCTAACAAAGCAGTGAGATTCAATCCTCCTGCATCTGTGTAATAACTTCCGTGGTAGAAATAGCCTTTGTAATTGCCATTCAAATACTCATCTGGCAAGCCTCTAATATTCCTGTTTACCATGCCTCCGGCGTTCAAAACCCAACCAGCTCCTACCCAAGAAGCAGGTTCTGCTACCTTTAGCCCGGAAGCGTGATAATTCAATGAGATCGGCAATGACAATTGCTGCATCGGCAGATTGAATATCGGAGCACTGATATTAGGGGTACCTGTATAGTAACTTACCGGAATATCTATGAATTTATTGAGCGCACTAGCCTCAGGTGCGGGGGCTAGAGTGTTTCCGGTAGGTTTGAGATCCTGTGCATGAATTTGTAGTGTAACCAGCCAGCTCAGCACAAACATGGTCAATGAGACAGTTTTGTTTTTTTGCATTTTTTAAAGTTTAGTTTAAAGACATAAGTTTCCTGTTCCGAAATTCAATTCGGATTATTTAACCTTTGGTATTGCTCTGTAGAGATTAGCCTTTCATAGCAGTTTTACAGAACTGATTTTGATAAATCTTTACATTTCGTATGTTGAATGAATAGTCACTTCTTTACTTTTTAAATTTTAGACAAACAGATTTTTTATCTTTTATGAGCCTTTAAAGCCAAAATAAAATAATAGATTGCACGCAAAGTAGCACGTAATATATTATCGGAATTAAAAGAAAATTTACCTAGTATCACCTCCGTAAGCTTTCGCTTTTATAATTTATTATTTGAACAAATTTCTATTTGTTGTAAAGATACGAACAGTTTTTTAATTATTAAAATTATTGATAAACTTTAATTTTTCCATATCGGATTATTTACAAAATATAATAATTCTAAGAAACAAGAGATATCGTAAGGATTTGATGAAATGTGGACGAAAGTAATGTCACCCGATCGTCGGAAGTTGAATACCTAGCTAGCATAAAAGTACTAAAGCCGCTTTACACAAATAAATAATACACCTGACTGGATTCACCAATTGCTCAATATCCCAAAAAGAAGCATAAATATCAGGAAAGGACTAAACTACTAATCCTGAGAAGGGTTAGGCGTAAAAATCTCAGCCAGTTCTTTGAAGTGTGCCCTGAGTTCAATTTCAAGTTGGCTTTTGATCCATTTCCACCTCCAATAGCCTAAACCCAATATGATCAGTGCTCCAACTAGTACAATAATCAACCAATTGGTTAAAGTAGCAACCTGCTCTCTGGATCTGATCTGCTCGTAATACCCGGCCAACACTACTTCAATTTTGAACTTGTCACTTTGTTGAGCGATGAAGTTTCTATTTTCTATAAAAGCCTCATTTTCTAAATGATATTTATTAGTAAATATTTTAGATTGTTCAAATTCTCCTAACCGAAAATGTAATTCACTTAGGTTTTTAAACAATTGATAGTTGTCAAGTTCCAAAGGCATTTTATCATAAATATTCAAAGCCAGACTGGAATAAGTATTCGCTTTATCATAATTGGCTTCTTCCATGTAAAGTAAACCCAAATCTTTATAAGTAAGAAACAAATCTTTGTCCCTTTTGAGGGTACTGTAAATCTTCTCTGCCTTTAAAAAATTGGATTTTGCAACTTCAATATTATTTAGTTCCCAATAAACATTAGCTAAGTTATGATAAGCCCTTGCTCTACTGGATGATCCATCAATATAGCTGAATTCAAAATCAATGATAGCCTGATAATAATCAATTGCGGTATCAAAAAAGCCATTCCGCTTGTGTAAAACACCCAATTGATTCCAGCTACTAACCATCATTCTCTCATTGCTGTGTGTTACCGCAAGCTCATGACATTTCAGAGACTCTTCTACTGCCAGGTCAAATTCTCCTTGCTCTCTGTAAGTGGCTGCTTTATTGTAATGTATTTTTATTATTCTATCTTCTTTCCCTTTAAATGGATATTGAGATGCAATTTTTAGCGCTTCATCATACATATTATGAGCATCCTCATATTTGAAATGCTTTCTTAATATATTACCAGAATTGATAAGTAACTTGACATGATCTTTCCTAGATCTGTCATCTGACAAATTTTTTAAAATATTAATTGCTTCGAGATTTAGGAGGATAGCCTTCCCGTATTGTCCGTTTTGTTCATGCACGTAACCTTGAATAAATTTAGAATTAGCCTGATGCCATTTCAAACCTTTATTTACCGCAATAGCGTAAGCTCTCTCAGCATAGTAATTACTTGAGTCAGAATTTGAATCCAATGTTGCATAAGCTTTATCAAACAGCCCTTCTACATAAACTTCGGATGTGTTAGAATTACTGGTAAATAAAACAAGCAGCGAGGAAATTACTGCAAGGATTAATTTCATAACCCTTAAAGATAATACAAGGGAAAATGGCGGGCAACTAAACCCGCCATAAATCTGTTACATTATTTTATTTATATGCCCATGGTTTGCAACTAGGTTGGCTCCTTCCAACAGAAAACTAACTCCTTGAAATACCATTGCTGTGCATTATCAACCGCAACTATTTCAATAATGACCGAACAGTAACAAACTTTGTTAATTATCCTCCACCAGGCTTTTCTGAACCTTCTTCTCCTTCTGTACCGTCTGTTCCTTCTTCGTCAGCTATCTGCTCATCAATCTGATTGACCACTACATCATCAAAATCATCGCTCTGAGAGCATGAAGGTAAAACAAGGGTGAATACTGCTAATACTGCGATTACTGATAGAAATTTTTTCATAATATTAAATTGTATTTGTATTGTAAAATTTGGCCCATCTATATTCTCGGATATAACTATAAATTCTGGCCTGATCTCGTTAAAATGGCTATTTTAGCTAAATATCCCATCATATGAAAACATATGCTTGCGAATCGGTGTAAAACAGCACTAAAACAGCTCAAAATGAGAAAGTTAAATAAATTTTGCATAGTAAATCTTACTATCTCTTCATAACTCAATTTACCCATAACGGTTTTATAACTTTTCTTTTTGTTATCATTTGATAACTAATAATATTATCAAATGATATTATTTAAGGATCAAGTAGCGCTATCCGGAACAAACTGTACCTTTGCCCATCTAATTCTTTGGTATTTAGTCTATGATTTTAAGAATAGTAAGAATGACGTTCCAACCGGATCGGGTAGATGAATTCACAACACTTTTTGAAAGTGTGTCAAAAAAGATCAGGATTTTCCCTGGTTGCACGTATCTGAAACTGATGAGAGACCACAATCAACCGCAGGTTTTTGTCACCTACAGCAAATGGCAAAGTGAAAAAGATCTGAATGAATATCGAAAATCGGAATTATTTGCTCAAACCTGGATCAAAACAAAGGTTTTATTTGCAGACAAACCAGTAGCTTTCTCACTGGAAGAATTCAGCGGGGAAATACAGGTGTAAATGAATATCTATTGATTGAACTGGATAAAGATTGGCGCGTCCCTTTGCAGCCCTAATAAAACGGAAGCATTACCTTTATTAATACCAATCTGTAACAAGCCATTACTATTGAAGATCAGATAACAATCACCAGGGTCAACCTGATAAAAATACTGATTTACCTTATTAAAAACTTCTCTGCCAGCGCGAATGGTAAAACCTTTCTGCTCATTGAGAGAATGAATCTTTTCGAACTCACTTTTTACAATATTTGTGATGAGGTTTCCATAATGATCGACTCGCACGACATTGCCTACAATTTCTTTTTTAGTAGCTTTTACCTGTCTGCCGATCAACTGGATGTATTGCTCAACCGGCTTCCCCATTTCGTGAATGTTCCCGCCACTGGACAATCTGGCCGCCGCTGGTGCCATGATATCTTTTGCGGGAAAAGTAGATTTATTGCCGAGCAAAGAGTTGATGTCCACTACCGCCGTTGGAGGCTGATCCGTAATCAGCGATATCAGACCGTTGTCAGGACAGATAAAATAATATTCCTCTACTTTAAAGGCCAGGTATTTATCAGATCTTCTTCCTACGGAATCCACTGCTAGTAAATGCACAGTACCTTTTGGGAATTCCTTGTAGACGTGCTTCATCACAAATGATGCATGACTCAGATCAAATAGTTTGATATCATGACTAATGTCAATGATATTTAATGTGGGATTTACTGATATAATTTGAGACTTAACAGCCGCCACATAATGGTCTCTAGTACCAAAATCAGACATAAAAGTGATGACAGCCATAAACTCTATTCGATATTACTTATTATTACAGATGCAAAAATATATACTTAAGCGAAAGTTAAATTGTGCTTAGGGTGTTTTTTTCTAATATTGTCTGAATATAGATGGCTGATAATGTAAATCACTGAAGCAGACGCAAATTTTAGATCAAATTATGATTATTTTGTTGTAATATCTTGTTCATAAGTGAATTATTCCCTCATAAAATTTTCAATTTTTATGACTATGTTCGATTTTTGTTCTGTATTGATTTAGTACCGGACCATCAAACTGTATCTTTAGAGTCAATTTTGATTTTAATAAACTAACAGGAATTAACGTTCTTACTGAAAATTAACTTTATATAAATAAACGACGCATTTGCTAGAAAAAGTAATCACATTAGAAAATGTTTCATTGGTAGACTTTCTGGGTGTACAAAATGAAAATATAAAAGAATTAGCGGTAGCCTTCCCTGACAGCAAGATCATTTCAAGAGGAAATGAGATCAGGATACAAGGAACTGCTCCACAAATCATTAAAATCAATGACATATTGAATTCCCTGCTTATCCACTACAATAAGTACGGAAAAGTAAGCCACGATAATGTCGTTAATTACATCAAGCAGGATCATGCTGATGCGCAGGTTCATGCCAAAGATGAAATTCTCATTTACGGTACGAAAGGGTTTAAAATAGTTCCCAAAACCAAAAACCAGCGAGCATTGGTTGAAACCGTAAAGGACAATGACCTGGTTTTTGCGATTGGTCCCGCTGGTACTGGTAAAACCTATATTTCTGTAGCGCTGGCGGTGAAAGCCCTTAAAAATAAGGATGTTAAAAAAATTATCATCACAAGACCTGCGGTAGAAGCAGGTGAGAATCTGGGATTTTTACCAGGCGATCTTCAGGAAAAAATAGATCCTTATCTGCGCCCGATCTATGATGCGCTTAATGACATGGTTCCCAGCGAAAAGCTTAAGTATTACAGGGAAAATGGCGTCATCGAAATTGCTCCTCTTGCCTATATGAGAGGTCGTACTTTAAATAATGCATATGTCCTTTTGGATGAGGCGCAAAACACAACGCCCATGCAAATCAAAATGTTCTTAACCAGGATGGGACCTAATTCCAAAGTAATCATTACGGGAGACGGTTCTCAGATTGACTTGCCAAAAAAGGTAAATTCCGGACTGACCGATGCGGTGAAAGTTCTCGAAGGCGTAAAAGGAATTGGCTTTGTTTATCTCGATGGAGATGATGTGGTGAGACACAAACTGGTGAAAGACATCATAAAAGCCTACGATCAAAATTCTTAAAATATTTAAAATTTCAGATTTTATTAAAAACCCATTCAAATATCTCAAAATCAACTATTTAAAATAGTCATTATTATCATCTGAAAATTAATATTAATACAAATAATACAAATTATTTTACATTCCTTATCAAATGCTAACGGTACTAAAAATTAATTTTGTACTTTGGCTGTGAGATAGTTTTAGTTCCCGTTAATGTACCGGTGGCATTCATTCCCGTTTGTTCGAATTGTCCTATGTTGCCGCCGGTATTTTCTTTTCTTCTTTTTTTATAT
>JBCBHL010000338.1:0-8111 GCA_038525605.1 Bacteroidota bacterium | reverse complement strand
TATGATATTAACAAAGACGGCATTAGAGATGTCCTAATTGGGTCTAGAAATGGTACTTTCTATTCTATTGATGGAGCTTCTGGACAGCTTCTATGGAGAAAAAAGGTTTTCAGTGGGATTCATTCATCTGCTATTGTAAATAATTATGATTCAGAAAAGGTTACTATTTTGGTAAGTGAATCATATGGTGAAATCCATACACTTAACTTAGCAGGTGGTGTGTCTTCTAGTCAAAGGACGAGCATTGGACTTTTCTCAAGCCCTATAATTTGTCAAGGAGGACAAATTGTTGCTGCGACTTCTTGGTTTGGAGATGATGATGATGGGTATTGTGTCATAACTAACGAAAATACACAAGATCGTGAATGTAAAATTACTGGGAAAATCTCGGCATCCCCGTTGTACGGTGACGTATTACCTTGGATATATCCAAATGTTATTCTAGTTACTGAAAATGGAAAAATGTATGTTTTAGAAAATGATGGAAATCAGCTAGTTGGAGATTTCGATCTTCCTGCCGGAGTTGAAGCCACTCCAATTATCACCGATGTAAACAATAATGGAGTGAACGATATTCTAATAGCCGCTCGTGACGGTTTCCTATATGCTTACGAGACAAAGGGAGATGGGAAAGTTATATGGGGGCAATTTCGAGGCAATAATTTTAATACTGGTGTTTTAATTGACGAAGAGGCTGAGACTAGTTTCATACCAACTAAACAGATGAGTGTGAAAGGAAAATTAAAATCAAGCTCGAATCTAGGAGGCATAGAAGTCTCAGGGAGAAAGAAAGCTATTGTTATCGGAATATCAGACTACAGTAATCTTGAATCAGTGACTAACGTAAATAGTAATGTCAGTTTAACAGACCTACAGTATGCAGACAATGACGCGAACTCCTTTGCAGAATTTCTAGAAACGTCAGAAATTAGTGGTGGCAATTGGGATATTACTCTTTTAACCGAAGAAAAAGCAACACGGGCAAGGATAATGTCTGCAATTGATGAAGTTATGACATCGAGTCGGCCAGAAGACTTAATTTATTTATTCTTTTCAGGTCATGGTCGTCAAGGACCTAATGATGGGTCTGAAATTTATTTTATGACACGTGATTCTGATTTTAAGGACGGATATAGTGGTGTGTCTTATGATTGGATTAAAGATAAGATGTCTAACTCGAAAGCAGACCATATTGTATTTTTTGTAGATGCATGCCGTAGTGGAGTGATAGGGTATAATAAGGGAACGGGGGCATTTGATAATCAAATGTTGCAATTAAGATCAACAAAACCGAACAAGGTTATATTTTCATCGGGTAGGGGAAACCAACTTGCTTTTGAGGATAATGGTTTTAAACATGGAATATTTACATACTTTTTACTAAGTGGATTGAAAGGTGCAGCTCCAGAAATTCGCAGAGATAATTACTTAGATTTAGAGGAACTGGGAGAATATGTTGAAAATCAAGTAAGAATTTATACAAGACGAAACCCGAAGACTACTACGCAGGTACCCGTTATATGGACAAAAGAAGGTTTTATAGCTGAAGGCTTTCCGATTGCAATACGTAGATAATTGTACAAAATGGAAAGCCAAAATTCAACAGATGATAAGTACAAATCGAACCTAAAGGAATTTATTTGGTACAGATTTATTAAGCTCTTTTATAGTCTAAATAGAGTTGTTAGGTTTTTGATTATCGCCTTTTTGATTGTTGTATCCTTTGTGCTTATGAGGATAGACTTTTTCGGTAAATCTTTAGGAAACCTTAGTAGAAGAGTTGTAAAAACCCATATTCCAATACTGGATCCGATACGAGGAAATGTTTCAATTAATATAGGGTTCGAAGTCATTGCCGATAATAGAAAGGAAATTGGTAAAATTGGAGGGACTTACCGTTCAGGTGATCAAATTACAATATGGGTAGCATCAAATGAAAATGAGAGTTTCTGGTATACGGTTATAGGTATCGATAAAAAAGACATTTATACATTAAGAGAGACTAGATTATATGGAAATAGTCGTTCAAATGAAGAGGTTCAACTGATTCTGGATGACACAGAAGGCACTGAGTGGTACTATGTAATAGCATCATGGGAAAAATTTGATCATAATAAGTTGATAAAAGGCAATATTAAAAACACGGTTCAAAATGCAAGGGAATTGTCTTCTAGTAAAGGACCACTCAACTTTGATCTTGATTTACAATTACCAAGTAAGTTCACTGTATTAGGGATAAAATTACAGCATACTGCGAAAGGAAAATAAGGTTTACAGAGGTTTCATCGTTAATAGATATATAATACTAATCCTTCGTACTCACCAACAACTCCCGAATATCAATATCCAGGATATCAGCGATCCGCTTCAAGTCTTTGATGTGAGGTTGGGTTTTGTTGTTGCAGAATGAATAGACTGTATTAGGGTTTTTGTCCAATCTTTCGGCTAATTCCTTCTGTGACATACCCTTGATAACCAATACTTCTTTTATTCTATTCAATCTCTCCATTACGGATAAAACTACTTTTATTTACTGCAAAGATAGACTATCCTCTATTTTATGATGCAAAACATAGGTTTTATTGATGTTTTCATAAACCTTATTGGGCAGGAAGGGTTAAATAAATACTCAATTATATTGTGATTAATCTATAAAATATTTATGTTTACCTCAATATTATTTAGGAAACAAGATCTGATAAAAAATGAACACCTGTATCAAAAAGACCACCGTTACGTTACCCGAATACTCCAAAATCAACCAGAACATCGTCAATCAGCTAGATGACTTATTATCGGAGGTCGAATTGAAGAAAGTAAAACATAGTCTCACAAAACTCTTCTTCGAGTACATCAACCTCAATGTCGATTACATTGAAGCACTGCCAGAAGATTTCGGAGATACTGCCAATGATCTGTACTTTTTGTATAACTTTCTCACTAACATCGACAATGAATTAAACGCTACAGAATGAAACACGATTGGTCAAAATTACGCCCAACATCCAAACTAGATCAACTAGCCGAAACGCTCATTCGTCAGCAGTTCATATTGCATAGCAATTTCCACATTATTCAAGATTACGTCAATCACAAAGGTGCTAATTTCAGAGTCGCAAAGATCAAAAAAAGGGTAGGGGCTTCCCGTTACAAACCCTATGAATACGAACGGGAATTCGATGTAATTGTGAGACAAATATGTGTTGAAAGAACGACCTATACATCCATTCCTAAGGGCGACTTAGAAATGGGATTGCGAGACAACTTGCTAGTTGGCTTAGTGTTTTTTAGCGATGACGCAGAACCTAGATTGACTTTGTTTCCATCAACAGTTTGGAATGAACCCAATTTAGTTTTCACAGATTCATCAATTAGACATTCAGAATATGGAATCAGTGCCAATCCGGCGGTTGTTATAGATTTCCTTGATGAATACAATTTTGCGAGAAGTGTAGAAACATTGTGATTCTGTTAAGCGGTATGACCAAAAAAGGGGAGGCTAAGCCTCCAAATCCCGTTCATGCTCAAAGTCTTCTGCGGGCCATCCTCTTTCAATGTCTTCTCTAGTCCATTGATTAAAAGCTGGCATAGTAGAAATAGTAACCTCATAACGACCAAAGCGCAGAGAATAATAATAGATGCCAAACGGCCTCCAAGACCAGCGACTAGTTCTCCAATTGAAACGCCTGAATTTGTACTTACGATCTGGAAAACGCTCTACATAAAACCAACCACGAATAATCCATGTGCGAAACTCCTTGTGTACTAATATTTCTGAATCCATAACAATAATAATAAATGTGAAACTCCGGTAACCGCACCAGAGAAAGCGGTGAAATCGGTTTGACTAAGGCTAATACAAGGGGCAAGGCTGGTTTACGGTGTGCTGGGCCTGAGCGATAGCTAAATAAGCTTTGCTTCATTTTACCCTTGTATTTCCCGAACCAAAAACCGGAACTTTGTTTTATCTGGGTGGAATACCAATCGAATTTCATATGCACTAAGATTATGTTAAGTAGAAGCCAAAAGAATCGAACTCAGAGAGGGCACCTACGAAATCATTAAGCACACCACACACAATCCAAAATTCTCCGCCCAGGAGCGCTGGCCTGTCAAAACGCCCGGTCAGAGGCGATCGTTTTGACTAGGGTTTTTGAATACTTTTGGGCCAATGCCAAAAGTATTTGCCCGCCGGCATGAGGCATCTACAGAAACACAAGAAAACCGTAAGCCCTGAGAATCGCATATTTCAAAAAAACTGACCAACGATACAAATACAGAAATTCTCCAGAACTATGGGCTACAACAAAAGCTACAATAAAAACATGGCTTGTGAGCGCTGACAACAAAGCGCTGGCAGAGCAAGTGTATAACAGGCAAATTTCTAATGCCTGAGAATCGCATATTTGAAAACGAATCAAACATTCCTACGAATAACGAAATTTTGAAACAGGCACGTTGCCTGGGATTCTCTTGCGGGCGGGCTGGTCTTGAGCCTGAGCTCAACAGCGGGTTGGCCAAAAAACTTTATTTATATGCGTGTTGGCTGGTGCGTTGGCAAGGAGGCATAGGGCACGGCGCGGGATGGCCCTGTGCGCTAGCCAGCGCGGCTATTTAATATAACGACTAATTATATAACAAGCGTGATCATTTGGGAGAACCAAAATGGATTTCGTGATAAGAAGCATGAACGTCAATCTCAAGGAAAATCAAAAACCTCGTATATCAATGCACTGCACGCTGAGACTCCCAGCTGTGCTGGTTAACATAATATCATTATATATACATAATCAAAACACGCATCGATATCCCTGTAGCAGCGATCATAAATAGTTTTGTTATATAATTTATATTATGTTAAGTAGAGTCTTGTTGGTTTTAGTATTCACTAATCCATAAACAAATAACCTGTAGATAACATCCTCTGTCCCTTACCAAAATCTAATGCATAAAAAAAGCTGCCTGGATCTCAGGCAGCTTCGACAATTTTTAATTTGGTAGATTAGACTACTGTTTAATCACTCCGAAAAATTGATTGACTTTCTCCATTCTCAAAAAGTAAATTCCATTTGACAATTCCCGGATGTCTATACTCTTATCTTCACTTGTCAATTCTCCTTTCAACACTGATTGACCAAATCCATTAACTAATTCATACTGTACTGGTTCTTCTAATTTCATATTAACAGTTATATAATCAATCGTCGGATTTGGAAATATACTTATTCCATTCTGATCAAATGTTTGATCTTCAATTACTGAAACTGAGCGAGACTCAATTCTTGCACTGGTTGATGCACAATTCGAAACTGTCGCATCTTCCAAAATCCATCTTTGACTATCAGAGCCGTTTGCTGCAGCCATTTTAGCCTCACCGTTTATCTCAGTCAAATACAAAGGGTTGAACTTTCCTTTTACCTGAAATGAACCATTACCACCATCTGTGATTTCCCACTGCTGCCAGTCTTTGTTGTTAGCAGTGAAAATCGTTACGTCATTCCCATGTATCGGATTGTACGATTCCAAAGCTTTTCCAGCAAGTAAATTCTCTATTTTATGAAATCCATTCCCCAGATCTGTGATTTGCCATTTGGTACCAATATTGCAACTATCCACAAATACTCTGCTTCTATTGTCTGTGTCATTCACCTGTAGGAATTGAGCATTATTAAGTGCCGATGAGATTACGAAAGTTCCGTTAAGACTCACAGGTCCGTCAAGTACATTGACAATAATCGCTTCTGAAGTTGCTGTCATTGGAAAGCTAATTCCTGACACAACCGTATATTGAAATGAGGCCTGCCCAGCAAATCCGCTATTTGGTGTAAACAAAACTTGATTTCCCGTTACACTCACATTTCCATTCACCGGATTGCTTACGGACTGAAAGCTGACAACATCACCATCAGGATCAAAATCGTTCGCTAATAAATCGGCAATTGCAATTGAAAGTGTTTCATTCTTCTGAATCTCAAATGGTCCATCCGACACCACTGTAGGCGGATCAAGCAAGTTGATAATGTTCAAAACCACATTCGCAGTAGCTGTGGAGTTACCATCGGATATGGTGTAAGTAAACGTAATTTGTCCACTAAAATCCTGTGCAGTGGTGAAAAGTATTTCCTCATCCTGTGGCCTGTCTTCTATAGTGCCCGGAAATCCTGTAAAATCAAAACCAATAACAGATAGTTGATCACCATCCGGATCAGAATCATTGTTTAATAGCGTACTATATCTTATGCCTGTCAATCCTATGTCTTCCCTGATCTCAAAGAAGCCATCATCAACAGCTACAGGTGGTAAATTAAATACAACATCAACGAAAACGAGTCCTTCATCTGTTCCCCCTCTCCCATCTGAAACCAGATAAGTAAACAGAGCTGGACCCGGAGAAGAAGGTATGAATCGAATACTGTCTCCGATGATGGTAGCGTCTCCTAATCTTTCTCCCGTTATTTCACTGATTGTCAACAAATCACCATCTGGATCTATATCATTAGCAAGTAATTCCGAGAATGGTAAATAGAGCATATCGAATACACTAATGGTATAGATTTCATCATTAGCAACCGGTTTATCATTACATACGAATCCATTGATATCAATCAAACTCCACAATTGACTGTCAAAGGAGTTTTCAGTACTCATAATCGCATTTGTCCGGTTCAATGTTAAAAACCTGGTGTCAAACTTTCCTCTGATTTTAAAATACCCATCTCCATTATCTATGAATTCCCACTGCTGCCAATCCCGGTTATTCGAAGCATAAATAGTAACATCACTGCCATGGACAGGTGCGTAAGACTCCAACGCTTTGTCGGCAAATACACTCCTTATTTTATGAAACCCATTTCCACGATCTGTAATTTCCCAGAATAGTCCGTCATCACATCCTTCCATTACTGCGCTGGTTCTGTTAGCTGTTCCGTCAACCTGCAGATATAAAGCAGGATCGGCTTTTGAAACAAATACAAAAGTCCCATTAATTGATGGAGGTGTCGGAACCACTCCTGTCACATCAATCAATACTGGTGTTGATGTCCCTTCGTTAACCGGTCTCGGTGGACCAAAACCATCATTAAGTACCTGTATATCATAGGTAAAAGATGCCTGACCTACGAAATTGTTGCCTGGTGTAAAGACCACTACATCCCCTACTATTTCGACAGTACCGTTAACAGCACTACCAACAGAATTGATCACCAATTCCACCGGGCTATTACCCAAATAAGGAATTGATGTGTCATTAGATAATAAATCAGCTTTGGCGATTGAGACTGGAACGTTAGCATCTGTTGCAAATGGCCCATCTTGTCCGATTTGTAAGTCATCGGCTGTTTCAATGATTGTTAACGTAATGATGGCACTACTTGTTAACTGGCCATCTGAAATGGTATAAGGAATATTAATTTGACCATTGAAATTGACCGCTGTGACAAATTCAATAGTTCTGTTTGATCGATTGTCTGTAATCGTTCCGGGAAATGTGGAAAAATCGAAAGCGATTATTTCCAGGTTATCGTTATTAGGATCGGTATCATTTGCCAGAAAGACATCATATGAAAAGGCCGTTGGGCCGATGTCTTCCCGAACTGGTCCCGGTGCATCATCTACTGCTACAGGAGCCTGATTTTGCGCAAATAGCGTCACTGGTGTCAATAAACAAATCAATACGAGAATTCCGAAATAAGAAGCTCCCGAATTCTGAATCATTTTTGTACAATTTCTCATGTTATGATAATTAGGTTATAGAGTAATTCTGTGATTTTACAATACAATCCCAATCTATCGGTGAACTGACGTTCTTGCAATAGAATAATAATAGACAACGGTTTGTCTATCGTTTGTCTATAGGAAAATCACTTTAAATTTAGAATTTAGAGGCTTGCAACGAAACTATCCAGTTCCACACTTTTAGGTAAGTTGAGTTTTTTACGAATCCTATACCTACTGGTATTAACGCTTTCGTAATTGATCCCCACTAATTGAGCAATTTCTTTTGATGACAATTGCATACGCATATATGCTAGTATCCGGCGATCCTGTCTTGACAAATCAGGGTACTCATTGTTGAGTCTTTGAAAATATTCACCCCGATTTTTTCCAAAGAC
>JBCBHL010000337.1:0-8125 GCA_038525605.1 Bacteroidota bacterium | reverse complement strand
CGGTAAAACCTGGAATAAAGTACTGTTTGTAGACAATAAAACCGGTGTCGGTGATATGGTAATGGACCCAACCAATCCTAATAAACTGGTTGTGGCCATGTGGGAGCACAGAAGAAAACCGTGGACCTTCAAATCAGGTGGTCCTGGCTCTGGATTATACATCACTTTTGACGGTGGTGAGACCTGGAAGAAAAAAACTGACGAAGACGGCCTGCCAAAAGGTGATCTGGGAAGAATAGGGTTAGCGATTTCGCCAAGCAAACCAAATATCATTTATGCATTGATTGAGTCAAAGAAAAACGCTCTATACAAGACTACCGATGGTGGCTTCAAATGGCAGATGGTCAACAGTAAGAATGACATTGGTAACAGACCTTTTTACTACTCGGATATCTATGTAGATCCAGTAAATGAGAACAGAGTCTATTCCGTATTTACTTATGTGAATGTGAGTGAGGACGGTGGAAAGAACTTTAGGCAACTCATGCCAGCCTATGGAGTAGACAACGGCGTCCACCCCGACCATCACGCCTGGTGGATACATCCAAACGATCCCAATTTCATCATGGACGGTAACGATGGTGGATTAAATATCTCGAAGGACGGCGGTAAGACCTGGAGATTTGTACAGAATCTACCTGTAGCACAATTCTACCACATCAATGTTGACAATGAGTTCCCTTACAATGTCTATGGTGGTATGCAGGACAATGGCTCATGGGGCGGACCAGCTTATGTATTGAAGGCACAGGGAATCAGAAACTCTTACTGGCAGGAACTGGCCTTCGGCGATGGTTTCGATGTAGTACCAGACCCAGATAATTCAAGATATGGATATGCCATGTCGCAGCAGGGTTTTGTGAGCAGATATGACAAAGTAACCGGATACAATCACTTCATCCGACCCACACATCCTGATCCTGATATGAGATTGCGTTTCAACTGGAACTCAGCGATAGCGCTTGATCCTTTTGATAACAGCACCATATACTTCGGTTCCCAGTTTGTGCACAAGAGTACTAATAAAGGTGATACGTGGACAGTGATTTCACCGGACCTGACTACTAACGATCCTGAGAAGCAGAAGCAAGATGAAAGTGGCGGACTTACGATGGATGCAACTGGGGCTGAAAACCAAACAACTATTCTGGCAATTAGTCCAAGCCCTGTACAGAAAGGGGTTATCTGGGCAGCTACTGACGATGGTATTATTCAACTGACAAAAGATGGTGGTAGTACATGGAATAAAGTGAGCAACAACATCCCCGGGATGCCGGCAGGTGCCTGGATTCCTCAGCTAAAAGTATCGAATAAAAATGCTGGCGAAGCATTGATCGTAGTGAATGACTATAGAAGATACAACTATGAACCATATGCCTATAGAACACGAGACTTTGGTCAGACCTGGACAAGAATTGTTGATGGTAACGACGTCTTTGGCTATACACTATCTATTATTCAGGATCCTGTGGAACCAAACCTGATGTTCCTCGGTACTGACGATGGGTTATACGTGAGTATTGATGGTGCAGCTAACTGGACCAAATGGACTAATGGCTACCCTACTGTTTCTACTAAGGATTTGGTAATCCACCCCAGAGAGCATGATCTGGTAATCGGTACATTTGGACGTTCTGCTTATGTATTGGATGATATCCGGCCTTTAAGAGCAATGGCTGCCAATAGCAGTGTCATGAATCAGAAACTGGCAATCTTTGATCCTCCTACCGGAGTATTGGTGGAGGCTATTCAGCAAGCCTCCGGCACACGATTTGGCGCGGATGGTCTCTACAATGGCGAGAACAGAAGATTTGGCGCAATGATCTCCTACTACTTCAAAAAGTCAGAGAAAAAGAAAAAAGAGCAACCTGCTCCTGCTGCTAAAAAAGGTAAAAAGAAAGGCAAGAAAGCAGAGACTGAAATGCCAGAACCTAAGAAAGATTCTGTAAAGGTCAGCTTTGATTCACTGTTCTTTAACTTCTACAAAGGTGAGGAGTTGATACGGACTATCAAATTCAAGGCTCCTAAAGAGGATGGTTTGAAAAGAATGTATTGGGGAATGGATGAAAAAGGGGTACAAAGGCCTTCCAGAAACGCACCGAGGTTTAGAGGAGAACCAGGAGGTGTGAGAGTTGCTCCTGGTAAATACAAAGTAAAAGTTACCTATGGAGATCTTTCAGACTCTACAATGATTGAGGTAATTAATGATCCCAGATTTAATATTTCGGCAGGCGCTGGTCAGCAGAAGTACGATGCTATGAAAGCGATTGAGAAAATGGTTAGCAGAGCAGAAAAAGCAGTTACACAGCTGCGAGAGTCCAAAGAAATCTCCGATAAGTACTCGAAAGACCTGAAGAAAGCTGATAAGGAAAAATACAAAGATCAGATAGAAAAGAGTAAGGCTGTCAGCGATACTATTAGTAACCTTATGGATGAATTCATTGGTAAAGTAGACAAACGACAGGGAATTACTTTAGACTACAAAGTATATATATTGAATAGAATCAGAGGTGCACAGCGATATATGGGCAATCAGATGGGAGCTCCTACAGGTACCGAAGAAGAGCAAATGAAAATGGCCGAAGATGCGCTAAATGAGCATATTACAAAGGTAAAAGCCTTCTTCGAAAACGACTGGAAAACCTACAGAGAGGAGATGGAAGCAATAAAAATCTCTCCTTTTAAGGACTATGATCCAATAGAATAGTATATTTGTATAGTAGTTGTATCATGTTCAACTACTTTATGTTTCCCGAATAATGAGGTCCTGGTGTTTATATCGGGACCTCAACTTTTTTACAGACGTGTGTATTCGGGCAGTATTTACTTCATTTTTAAGCATCCACTTACCTGCTGCCCATATTGGTGTTTGTTCATGTCACTAAGCAAAGGTTGTAGCTTTGCTTCCATATTATCATTGTTTCAATCTGATCACAAATCATTTGACGGTCTCATTTTCTACGTGCAGGAGGGTTGGCCAGCCAAAACACCCGGCAGAGCAGGGCGGCCTGTGCCGTGATTGTTTTGGCTTGATTTTTTGCTTCGTTTTTTATCAAGAAAAAATGAAGGCTACTGATTGAAAACCTTCACAAGCTTTTTTATTTAATTCAACTGCCAGAAACTTTCTGTCATTACAAATGCCCAGTTGATTTAAGTCTATGCCCATATTGGTGTTCATTCACCAACATAAATATTGGAATACTAACTGATTATTGATCTGTACATGTTTACCATCATTACAATTACCTGCAACTAAATCATTTAACTTCCGTTGATTACTTATATTTGCCCAAACTAAACTGTTAAAAAAACCATGAATGAATCACTCCTTCGCATTGTAATAGCAAATAAGAACTGCAAGTAGATGGTTTTAGAAAGGATACAATAGACAAAAAACAACTATTAGCGAAATATCATAACAGTATATTGACCGTAAAAATATGACATTAACTTTTGAAACAATAACGATTAAATCTACAGGCTCTAAAGCAGACGTACGTACCAATTAGTAAGTAGATAACTAATATAAAAATATTTAACCCTTATCGGTGTCAGTCACCGGTAAGGGTTTTTTAATGTCTGAAGCCTAAAAGAGTGCCTTTTTAAGTCAATTTCTATGCTGCAACAAAAAAAATTCCATAGTGTTCCGTCGTTCAATGGAACACTATGCGTTCAAAATTGCTTAGCTACGCAATAAGAAACAGAACACTAACCGCTTCACAAAACTATATTACTCACTAGTTAGCACACAATTATTAGTTAATAACTCTTTAAAACCAGCACGTAATTGAGAAGGCGTTTCCCTTACCATGCGAAGGTTGTAGCTTCGCTTCCGTATGCTCATTGTTTCATACAATTCTCTTTGAAAATCATAGGATGCATCCATTTAAATAGTAATGCGCTAAATATTCCAGCTTCAGCTAATTATGATGTAGCAATTTTATTTTCGAGCATTGCAAATGCTCCATCAGCTCATCCGCATTCAGAAATGCGGACGATTTTGTTACTAAGTAAAGGCTGTTGCTTCAATATCCTCATTGTTTCATACAATGCTTGAATCAGCTCTAATTTCTTGGCAACCAGAATCCAAGCCAAAAACCAACGACTCCCCAGGAGACTACAGTGTCGATTAAATAACCCATAGTTCTGACTTCAAACCAGATATTCTCCAAATAAACGATGGTGAGAAACCCAATAAAGCCAATAGCGAGACAAGAAAGCAATACGCTGGACATGTTTAACTCTCTGAACTTACCGAAAATCCAACACAGAAGCAGTACTGCCAAAAAATCAATTGTAAAGCCTCTGGTTAAATTGGAAGCCATATTCAATTCAAAAGACTTGTGATAAGTAATAGTGGCCCAGGGTTTCCCCATTGCCTCCTGTTGCGCAACTTCCATTTCCTCCATACTGGCGCCTTCGGGCACTGTAGGGATAAAGTAACCGCCATCTTCGAGACCCGCTCCTGAAAGTACCTCCATAATGTCATCCTGAGCAGGAGTGTATTGCATTTCAGGTAAATGGATGTTTAGTAAAGACCATGACAGGAACTGCCAGATAAAAAGTATTAGTCCGCCCACAAGAGCACCTACGAGTAGTTTTTTCATTGTATTAGGTTAGGTTTAAAAAATAACTTCACCTCATAATCTACAACTAATAACAGATTTTTCAAAAATTAGAGTACGATGCGAATATGCTCAGGAACGTATGATTCTCTCTAAACAAAGGTTGTAGCATCGCTTCCATATCCTCACTTTTTCATACAATGCTTTTTGCAAACCACCTTGATGCGTCCACTTAGATAGTAATGCGCTAAATAGTTCAGCTTCAGCTAAATATGATATTGCAATTTTACTTTCGAGCATTGCAAATGCTCAATCAGCTCATCCGCATTCGGAAATGCGGACGATTTGAGTTTTGCCTAGTTCTGGTTAATATCAAAAACTACTCTTGGTATTCCTTCTATCATATTCATGGCAAACTTCGCCGGGTTAGAGCCTTCGCCGAGATTATTAGCCAATTCATGCATATTGATCACACGTTTTGTCAGAGTTTTCCAATCGTCTGCCACCAATGTATAGTTTACTCCCTGGCTCCCGTCATCATTACGGATTGTCTTTTCATAGACAGCATTGTCTTTCAGTAGTCCAAAATGAATCACTTCCGGCTTTTGATGAAATGTTACCTGACTGATCTCATCTTTAAAAAAGCACAACTCCGTATTACGAGATAATCGATACCTTGCCGGAATCAGCTTTTCATTGTTAGATACAGAAACACCTTCAATGATTATTCCAGGCCATCCATCTACAACATCAGACCTTAAGGCAAATCCAACTTTGTAACTATCTGTCAAACTCAGAAATGTATTAAAGTCGTTGTCCATTTCCTGCTGTCTGGCTTCCCAAATACCTCCCATACTAAAAGCACCGAGCAAAGCACTGGTCAACCAGTTTTTATCCACATGAAAGAACCTGATGGATTCAGCAGGTAATACTTGTTCATCCGGTACCAGGTAATTAGGCGGCACCAGTTCAAAGGCAATCAGTTTGAGTAGCCACGGTTTCAAATGGTCCCTCCATATAGCCTCTGCAGACTCATGATTGCTACTATGCGGAAATCGGGCCAGATGCTCGTTACCAGTTTGCTGAGCCAACTGGAGAGCACCCTGCGCAATTAATCTCTTCCAGCGATACAGGTTTACTGAAAAGTCCTTACTTGACAAAGCTGTCAGCCTGCCAATTTCCCACGCTGCAGAATAGGTTACATCAAACATACCAAGTGGGTCATTGAACAATAACAGTTCATCAGCGCTTTCAGGTTTTAACTCTCTGACTCTTGTATGGGAATCCGGTTGATTGGGCATAAATGGGCCTTTGTACCACGAAACCGATTCGTCACCATTTCGGAAGTAATGCCTGATCGGAACAAGCCCCTGCGACAAGTTTTTCTCTGCATCAGCATTACTATGGCGGGGAAGCCTTAGCGTGAGAAGGTCCTTATTGAGATTCATGAGGATCCCGTTGAAAGTCTTATCGAATTTTGCCTTTTCGGCTAATACAGCTTTATAGCTATTGGGAACATCATCAAGGGATAATTCGGCAGCAACCTGAGCAAGAAATTCTGTTTCAGTTCCTGAATACTCCCGATCCAGCAGGACTGATAACTGTGCGATTTCCTGAGCAGATGCATGCGTTGCTAATTGCACCAGCGTATTGGAGGTGATCTTAAAATGTTCTATAGCATAAAACTCCCAGTTTTTTAGACTTACCAATCTATAAGGAAGCTCATTATCAGCCAACAGGAATCCATTCCCATCGTATCTGCTTTCTACTGAAACCAGGTGCATGGTGCTTCTTTTTCCTTGCTGAGGTAGCCTGTTGCCAATCACCACAGCGTGTTCCTCACCAATCAACTGATCATTTTCATCAACTCCTTGCCTGGTATGAGCCATGAATTTTAGACTTGCTGCCGAAGGAGCAACAGCAGTCATCAACTCCTTTGAAACATCAATTACTGTCAGCTTATCATCACTATGCTGAGCTGATTCTTCGGGCAGGTCAGGATAATTGACAGTTGTGCTATCTGAACTGCGTAGCTGGGAAACGGTCAGTATCTTTTTTTCAGGAACTTCGTCTTCATCGAAAAGCAACAACAACAACCAGGGCATATCTTCATCTTGCTCATTGGCATGGCGTTCCCACGGTAGCGTACTTCGTTTCAGTATGACATGTGGTATCACAGCAGCATATTCTCCCGTACTAGCAGTGGCCGGAAAAACACTTCTTATGTCCTGATCTGTCAGAGAAAAACGTTCGCCATAGACGGCAAACCTGGTAGTAACAGGAATAGGATTACCATCGCCATCCCTTCCATTGATGGTATTATCAGTGGTAATTTTATCCTTCCGTGTAATTTCTCCTCTTATTTCAATAACATATTCACCATCATCCATCGCCGGACGGTGGTTGTTATGAAACTTCAATTTGGGTGCTAAGGTATCTGTAGGCATATTAATTAGGTTGAAGGGTTATCAATGGTACCGGTCAGCAGCAACTCATCTGCTATTTCTTTGTTTGGGTGATAGATCTTTTCAAATCCAAGAGACTCCAGCAGGTTATTCCTATCAGCATCGCGGACTTCCAGATCGTCGATTATCTTTTGCCTTGTACCGGCCGATTTTAGCCAGTCACTTCCCGGGTCCTGATTGGTTTCATAGGTAATGGTTTTACCGAAGTTCTCAACATCTTCTAAAAGCTTTTCGCTTTCAATATCCTGCGTTTCAGAAGAGGGTATAGGCGGTTTCCCAACAATTTCAAACCCCATACATACGTTCTTAATCAACCTTTCATCAGCAGTCTCTTTCTCAGAATGTCTAAACTCAGGGCCCCACAAAGCGCCCGGGACTCGTTTTTTGATGGGTACAAAGGTAAAGTCCGCCGTCTTATCCGTCGATCCTTTTTTAATGAGTACATTGTGAGTGGCATGCAGGTTATCACCTGTGATCCTCATCGATCCTATATTGATTTTCTTGTTACTATCTTTCAGATCATGATTCGAACTAGTCACAGGGATCGCAGAGTTAGTCTCAACCCTGAACGCTTTTGGGTTTACTACATAGATCGGGTCATTCTCTGTTCCCGTCTGTTTAATCAGTCCTTTTGAAAAGGTAACATTGGCCCATTTACTGTTTTTCGGCAGAAACTCTTTTCGGAATTCATCCCAGTGTAAGGCTGGTGGCTCTTTGCTGCTTCCGGCTCCAAATGAAACAGTGAAACTCACAATCCAAAGGTGTATATGTGCTCTTCCGGAGAAATCGGGTCCCCATATATGCAGGCTGGCACCCACGTCTACAGAAATATGGTGGGTTCCAAAAAAGTGATAGGTATAGGAAACTCCCATATCTACATGCATGTGTGCATCGTAAAAATATGGTTTCCATGAGATAATGAAATCAGCACCAATATTGAACCAGGCCTTTATATGACCACTGTGCCAGGTGGCGCTAAGACTTCCGCCTGCCATTACAGCAGATGGCACGAGCGCAAAATATAGTTTGCCTTTCACATCAACGTGACTACTATCCGCGGGTATCACCTCTGGGACTCAACTGGCGGATCAGTAG
>JBCBHL010000336.1:0-8153 GCA_038525605.1 Bacteroidota bacterium | reverse complement strand
GGTTAAAGTAACGCAGGCTGAATTGCATTATGTAGGCTCCATTACCATAGATGAAGATCTGATGGATGCGGCAAATATGATTGCCAATGAAAAAGTACAAATTGTCAATATAGACAATGGTGAGCGCCTGGAGACCTATATTATCAAAGGAGAAAGAGGAACCGGAACAATATGCCTGAATGGACCAGCAGCAAGAAAAGTGCAGGTTGGAGATACGGTAATCATCATTTCTTATTGTTCAATGCCTTTTGAAGACGCTAAAAAGTATGAGCCTACCGTGATCTTTCCGGATCATAACAATAAACTGATCTCATAAATGAGATTGAGTAATGTAAAGCCTATAGATGTAGCCAAATATCTGATTGCGCTCTCTATTTCTGTATTACTACTGTACCTTGTTTTTCAAAAAGTAAACTGGCAGGATTTTTTTGAAAAGTTCTATACAGTAGATTACAGCTGGGTGCTATTTTCAATGGCTCTATCTTTCACAAGTTACATAGCGAGAGCCTACAGATGGGTTTTATTAATCAACCCCTTTGGTTATCAACTGAAAACCAGCCGATCGATAATTGCAGTGTTCATAGGATATCTGGCCAACCTTGCTCTACCCAGACTGGGAGAAGTCACCAGATGTGCTGTACTCAAAGAAAATGACAACATTCCCATCCCTTTGTCATTTGGAACAGTAATTACCGAAAGGATTTTTGACCTGATTATGCTGATCATCTTGTTTTTGATCACAATGGTTCTGGAGTTTGACATCCTCTATGCTTTCTTTCAACAAATACTGGAATTTGTTCCTGACATGTCCATCCTGATTTACAGTGCGGGCGGGTTTATGTTTATATCAGCTACATTGATTATTCTTTTCAGAAAAAGGCTGATACGATGGATCACCGGCTTGAAATTCTATCAAAAAATCTCTGGATTTGTTCGCCAGTTATGGGATGGTTTCCTATCATTCAAACAAGTTGAAAATAAAGCGGGGTTTATTCTTTCCACCATAACAATCTGGGTAGTTTACTTCTTGATGACTTATGTGATCACATTTTCTATGGTGGAGACCGAATCTTTAGGGATTTTAGCGGGGATGACCATGTTAGTTGGCGCTGGGGTAGCCTTAATTATTCCTGTTCAGGCGGGATTTGGCACCTATCATTTTATCATTACCTTGCTGTTAACCTTCTATGGCATAGAAAAAGAGACGGGAAGGTTTTTCGCGACATTATTACATACCTCACAAATTATCACCATCCTGTTATTTGGCGCATTGAGTTTAATCATTTCATTCTTTATAAAAAAAGGCTTTCATGATCAAAACGGAAAAGAAAATACAACCACTGAATCTACTCCTTGAAGAAGTAGAAAAGTGGAAAAATGCCGGAGACGATATCGTTTTTACGAACGGCTGTTTCGATATTATTCACCTTGGTCACATCGATTATTTGCAGAAAGCACGTAATCTCGGCAGCAAAATGATCGTAGGGGTCAATTCTGACGATTCAGTGAAAAGACTAAAAGGAGCGACTCGACCAATTGTCAATGAATATGCACGACAAAGAATGATGGCTTCATTTGAGTTTGTAGACGCCGTGGTGCTTTTCGATGAGGACACACCCCTCCCATTGATTCAAAATATTTTACCTCATATACTCGTCAAAGGCAATGATTACACCATAGAAAACATAGTGGGAGCTGATATCGTAATAGAAAACGGTGGAAGAGTGGAAACAATATCATTGGTAGAAGGGTATTCCACCAGCAATATTATTAAATTGATAAAGGAAATATAAAATTACTAAGATATGTATTTGATCATAATCATTGGTACCATGATTGCCAGTTGGGCGGTCAGTGCGAGGTTAAAAAGTAAATTCAGAAAATATTCACAGATTCCCATTGGATCGGGATTGAGTGGTAAGGAAATAGCTGAGAGAATGCTGAGTGAAAACGGCATTTATGACGTGCAGGTGATGTCAGTTCCCGGAAAATTGACCGATCACTACAACCCACGTAACAGAACTGTCAACTTAAGTCCTGAGGTATATGCAGGCCGATCTGCTGCAGCTGCTGCTGTCGCCGCGCATGAGTGCGGTCACGCGGTTCAGCATGCGAGATCCTACAGCATGCTTGAGTTCAGATCGACATTAGTCCCTATCCAAAATGTGAGTGCCAGAGTATTGAATGCAATCTTCATCGGATTGATGTTTGGTTCAATTTTATTACCTGGTCTTATCCCGTTTGATCTCGCTTTGCTGATCATCATCGGTTGTTACTTTATATTCACGCTGTTTGCATTTGTCACATTACCTGTAGAATTCGATGCAAGTAAAAGAGCGCTGGCCTGGATACAGGATCGCGGAGTTGTCAACCCACAGGAATATGACATGGCAAAGGACGCTCTTAAATGGGCTGCAATGACCTACGTTGTAGCTGCTTTGGGATCGCTAGTTCAGTTGCTTTACTGGGTGATGATTTTCCTGGGAAGAAGCAGCGATTAAAACATCAAAATTTTTAAATAAGGGTTTAAACAATTTGCTTCAAATCCTTATTTATCTTTGTAGTAAAAGAAATACAATAACAAATATCCAAATAATGAATTTCGAGTTAACTGAAGAACAACAGGCTGTAAGAGATGCTGCCAGAGATTTTGCGCAAACCGAACTACTTCCGGGAGTAATCGAGCGAGATGAAACACAAACCTTTCCGGCAGAGCAAATCAAAAAAATGGGCGAGCTGGGTTTTATGGGAATGATGGTAGACCCAAAGTACAATGGAGGCGGAATGGATACTGTTTCTTATGTATTGGCGATGGAAGAAATTTCTAAAATAGATGCATCGGCTTCAGTTTGCATGTCTGTAAACAACTCTTTGGTTTGCTGGGGTATTGAAAAATATGGTACCGAAGAGCAAAAGCAAAAATACCTGACAAAATTAGCTACAGGCGAGCTGATTGGCGCATTTTGTTTATCAGAGCCGGAAGCAGGTTCCGACGCAACGTCACAAAGAACAACTGCAGAAGACAAAGGCGACCACTATATCATCAACGGTACTAAAAACTGGATTACTAATGGTAACTCCGCATCAGTATACATAGTCATTGCTCAAACAGATCCTGAAAAAGGGCACAAAGGAATCAATGCAATTATCGTTGAAAAAGGAACAGAAGGGTTCGTTGTTGGAAAAAAAGAGGATAAACTGGGAATCAGAGGATCTGATACTCACTCTTTGATGTTCACCGATGTAAAAGTACCTAAAGAAAACAGGATTGGTGAAGATGGCTTTGGCTTCACGTTTGCTATGAGTACTCTGAATGGTGGTAGAATTGGTATAGCGGCACAAGCGCTTGGGATAGCTTCAGGAGCTTATGAACTTTCTTTGAAATATTCCCAGGAAAGAAAAGCCTTCGGTAAAGAAATTTTCAAACACCAGGCAATTGCGTTTAAACTGGCGGATATGGCGACTCAAATTGAAGCAGCAAAGCTTTTATGTTTGAAAGCTGCCTACCTAAAAGACAGCAAACAAGACTTCTCTCAAGCCAGTGCTATGGCAAAGCTATATGCATCACAGGTAGCAATGGACACCACCGTAGAAGCTGTTCAGGTGCATGGAGGCTATGGCTATGTGAAAGAATACCACGTTGAAAGATTAATGAGAGACGCTAAAATCACTCAGATATATGAGGGCACTTCTGAAATACAAAAAATTGTAATTTCAAGAAGCTTATTGAAATAATCTAATATACACATTTGGCATTTTTGAACACAAGGTTTGTTATTAATTCTAATTAATATTAGATTTATCCAATAAATCTTGTGTTCAACTATATTTTTTCACTTTAAAGTATAATTTCAGCCCCTATGGAGGATTATAATAAGATAATTGAATCATTATCTGTCAGGTATGTAAAAGCTAAAAATATTACTATTTTAAACCCTGTCTCGGTTCAAAATAATTACGACGTTGAAAATACCATACTTTTGGTAAACAAAGGACAGGTAAGTTTTGGCCCTGATCATAATCTTGTCAACGAAGGTGAAATTGTATTTATCCCAGGTGGAAAAATGCTAGCCATTACTTACGGCAGTGGCAATCCCGACGAATTGACAAAAGACGATTTCCTGAATGTGAAGGAAAGGTATTTTGAAACAACTGAGTCTATAACTGCTGGACAGGAAGAAAGTTTCTGCTTCGTTTCATTTGATGCCAAAGTCTTTGATTCGGTGAATTTCTTTGCTTCTTTGGACATCCCTCCATTCATTATCAAAGAGGATAACATTCTGGGCCTTTTAATCAAAGAAGTAGTCAGAGAAACTTTTGCAAGTCTTCCGGGCAAAGCCAGGTTGATTAAAATCCAAACGGAACGTTTGGTAGTTGAGCTCATCAGATACATCATCACCAAAAGGTTGTTTGTTGAGCAATTTGCTACTAACAGCACCTATTTCAAAGACCCACGATTGATAGACATCTTTGCCTTTATCAAAGAAAATTTAGGCATGGATTTATCAAATAAAGTACTTGCCAATGTGGCTAATGTTTCAGAAGACTATGTTGGCCAGTATTTCAAAATGCTGACAGGTATCAATCCGCAGGATTACATCGAATATCAGCGCATGGAAATGGCTGTGAATCTTTTAAGAACCTCCAAAAAGAGTATCAGGGAAATAGGAAAGGAAGTAGGATATAAGGATACAGCATATTTCTGTAGAAGATTTAAGATGATGTTTGGTATTCCCGCTGGTAAAATGAGGCGAAGAGATTCACTCATCAATATCTAATCAATCTTTTTTACTGCTGTTATCTACAAATTCCTGTTGCAGGTAGGACACCAAAACTGGAATAAATGCATTTGCCAGTCTGGTTAATGTACTTGGGCTGTTGGACTTTGCCTTTTTACTAACGATGACCTGCTCTGCTTTTTTTACCTGAGAAGATTCTTTTTTCTTTTTAGACTTTTTGCCGGGAGAAAGCATTTTGTAGATACCATAACTTACTAACCCACTGACCAACGCTACCCCAACAACTTTAGCCACCTGACTTTCAAATTCATCAGCAGCCTCATTTAATTCTTTGCGAAGTTGCTTTTCTTTCGCCTCCAGCTGTTTTCTGTCCAGTTTACTCATCGTCTTCCAGTGATTCTCTAATTTTTTCCTTTAATACACCTGACTTGGATAGTAAAACAGCAAGAACAAACAACACCGCGTAAAATCCTGCTACTATCAGATAACCACCATAATTGCTTTCAAGCCATTCATTCAGTAAAACAGCAATTCCAAAGCTGATAAAAAGACAAAAAAAGGCAAGAAAAAACAGCACCAGTACAAGTGAAAACACCCCTGCAATAACACCTGAAAGCTGACTTGCCATATCGGCCTTTGCCAAATCCAGCCTCACCTGGATATATTTGGATATGTGATCAATGAGCTGATCTATTTTTAGAATTTTAGGCAAAACTTTCTTTTTGATATACTAGAAGCAACAAGTTATAAATTTATCTGTTTGATCAACAAAAATATTCAACTTTTGAAACATTATTTTTAGTCTATAGTATAGTATTAGACTTGCTTGTTAACAGGATGTTAAAGAAGCCTTGCACCTATATAATTTTACAGCAGTTTAATTATGTTTGTATTTTAATAGAAGTGAGTTTAATCAAAAAATTGAAATTTATTTAGTAGATAAGTCTACATTTCTCAGCAAAATTGGCTCGGTACTAAGTAGGTTTCCCGGCGGGTACGCAAAAGATTTTAAAATAATATATAGATATGAAAAGAATAAAGTTAAGCCTATTGGCGCTAAGTGTATTCGGGCTAATCTCTTTTAGTTGTTCGAATACTGAAATGGAATCAAGAATCGCAAAGCTTGAAGGAAAAGTTGCAGAATTAGAAGGAAAAGGAACTAGTACACCAAGTATTAATTCTATCAAATCTGCTTCTAACACTCCTGCTGTGGAGGTGAAACCCGAAGGACCAACTCCTGAATTTAAATTCAATGAGTCTTCTTTTGATTTTGGAAATATCAACGAAGGTGATGTTGTAGAGCACACTTTCTCTTTCACGAACGCTGGTCAGGCACCTTTGATTATCTCAAATGCAGCTGGATCTTGCGGATGTACTATCCCTAAATGGCCAAAAGAGCCAATTCCTGTAGGTGGAACAGGCGAGATTCTTGTACAGTTCAACAGTGCTAACAAGCCTGGTGTTCAGAATAAGACCGTTACAATCACTGCAAACACTTATCCTAAAATCTCTAAATTAAACATCAAAGCTTTAGTAGCAGCTAAGCCAAAAGTTAATAATCCTAGTTAACTTAGCGGCAAAAAAGTACGAATGTTGAATAATATATTATTACAAGCACAAGGAATGGGATATCAGAACTTCATCATGATTGGTGGAATGATTGTGATATTCTATTTCTTCTTCATCAGACCTCAGCAAAAAAAGCAAAAGGATCAGAAGAATTTCATTAATGAAGTATCGAAAGGAGATAAAGTGGTAACCATAGGAGGAATCCACGGTAAAATTCACAGTCTGGATGATACAACAATGGTTCTGGAGCTTGATAAGGGTTTTAAGATGACAGTGGAGAAATCTTCTATTTCATTTGAAGCTACGAAGAGAGTGAATGGTGAATCTGCTAAGTAATTAAGTATTACACGATAAATCCCATTTTGTTTGATCTCCGATCAGGAAAAATTAAATCTTAAATTTATGTTCTAATTATGAATTCATAATTATGGGTTAAAAGACATAAATTGCTAACTGCATCAAATGAATAGATGGTTTAAGTGTGTACGAGATATTTTGTAACTATTAAATGTAAAAATGGGTAGTAAACTCCCTAAAATACATAGTAACTGGAAGGTAGTTGTTCTCGCTTTGGTAGTGGCAACTACCTTTTGGTTTTTTAATGCCCTGAGTAAAAATTACGAAGCTCAAGTGCAGTATCCTCTTGAATTCCAGTTTCAGCGGGATAGTCTCATCATTGTGGACCCATTACCCGAATTCATCAAACTTGAAGTCTCAGGTGGCGGATGGGATCTGCTTAGAAGAACTACTAAAATTGGCGCAAAGCCCATCATCATCCAACTGGACAATCCAACGGAAGTAAAACTACTGCCTAAAAACAATGTGCAGAGAATAGTGGCCGATCAGCTAAAAGAAATTACGGTAAAATACATTCTTACCGATTCTTTGTTCATCAATATCGAGCCGAAGGAAACAAGACTTCTGAAAGTGATCATTGACAGTGCTTTTATCAATCTTGAAAAAAATCACCGGATTACCTCTGTAATCAGTCAAAATACCGATACAATATCTGTTACTGGACCTACCAGCCTGATCCGACAGTTGAAATCACCTTTTTTCGTCAGAGTAAATGAGGAAGAAATTGATAGTGATTTTGATGATAATGTTCCAATCATATTTGCCAATAAAAAGTTGATGAGGAGCTCTCCGGACGAAATCGAGGTAAAGTTTGCTGTAGAAGAATTTATCAATAAAACGATTGAGATTCCTGTAGAAAAGCTGAATTTCGAAAACAGCCGGGAAATAATGCTTGCAGACTCCACAGTTGAGGTCTCCTTTATGGTTGCAAGAAGCAAAGAAAGCTCTGTAAATGCGTCTAATTTCAGTATTACTGCGGATTTTTCGGCTATCAACAAAAGTGATTCTACCATTCAGCTATTACCTGTCGTGCTCTCAGAATTTGCTACAGATATAGAATTTTCCAAAGAAACAGTCAAAGTCACCTATGGAGGAGAATAAGCCTTTATTAGTTGGGATTACGGGAGGCATTGGGTCAGGAAAAAGTACGGTATGTAAAGTATTTGAGTTGCTGGGAATACCAGTCTACTACGCGGACGACAGAGCAAAGCAGATTACCAGTATTGACCCTGAGTTAAAAGATCAAATATGCCAAAGATTTGGTGAAGATTCATATATTGGCAATGATCTCAACAGGACTTACCTGGCACAGAAAGTCTTCGCTGACAAAGCAGCCTTAAATGCCTTAAACGCACTTATTCATCCTCGAGTAGCGTTGGATTTCGACAAGTGGGTATCAGCAAATAAGCACCATCCTTATCTTTTAAAAGAAGCAGCGCTTATTTTCGAAACCAAGGGAAACCTGAAGCTTGACAAAGTGATTACTGT
>JBCBHL010000335.1:0-8192 GCA_038525605.1 Bacteroidota bacterium | reverse complement strand
CAACAAAAATTAAGATATGAGCTTTTTAACATCTATGCAGCAGCGTTATACAACTAAAAAGTATGATTCTTCTGCAAAAATAGCAGCTGCTGAAATCGCAGAGCTGAAAGAGATTTTGCGGTTAAGTCCTTCTTCTATCAACAGCCAGCCCTGGAAATTTACATTTGTCAGTGATACAGCAACTAAAAAGGCACTTGAAGAAGATGGTTTGGTGCGTAGAAGAGTTTATCACAAAAAGCCACCATTGAAGGTAGAATATACATTGACAGACTTTGGCAAAACACTGATTCCATTGGTTCAAACCATTGCCGACTGGGGCGAGTCTGTTGCTGAGTAATCATTGATTAAGTGTAATTAACATCTTCAAACTATTCAAGACTATTCGGGAATTCTTCTCTGCACCAAAAACAGGGTAAATTGTCCATCCGATGGCGAACATCATCCATTTTATCAACAGAATGACATCATTAGCTTTGTATCAAACGCAAGACAACAGACAGATTGTTTGGTTTAAGTGCTAACAGCCGATCAATTTGAAATGTTTGACTGAGTTTTGATTACCAAAAAAGAATAAATGTTATGAGTAAACAAGAAATCAAATATCCTCTTCCTCCGTTTACACTTGAAACAGCCAAAGAAAAAATTCAGATGGCTGAAAATGCCTGGAATAGTAAAGACCCGGAAAAAGTAAGTCTTGCTTACTCAGCTGACACCGAATGGCGAAACAGGGCTACATTCCTCAATGGCAGAGAGGAAGTAAGAGCTTTTCTTAGCGATAAGTGGGAAAAAGAACTTCATTATAAGCTAAAGAAAAGTTACTGGGCGCATGGAGAAAATCGTATTGCTGTCCGCTTTGAGTATGAATATCAAAATGCAGACGGTCAGTGGTTTCGGGCTCATGGCAATGAAAACTGGGAATTTGATGAGTTCGGGCTGATGAAAAAGCGCTATGCGAGTATCAATGACGAGCCCATTACCGAAAGTGACAGAAAACTAAAATAAGGCAACATGCTTCAAATCGATGAAAACCTCACTATGGTAGACAAGCACAATGGCAATCTGGCATTGAAGCTTTTTTTCTTCGACAATTATCATGGGTTTGATCACATCCAAAGGCTCAACTACTATTCGATGATTTGGGTGGTGGATGGAAGCGGTATCGTGAGGTCAGACTTTTCCGAATATGGTTTTCAATCAAACAGCCTCATGGCATTTACGCCTTATCAGCCGTTTATGATCTCGGGTGATCAACCGGTAAAAGGAGTAGTTTTGAACTTTCATCCGGACTTCTTTTGTATCCATCACCACCATGAGTCAGTCGCTTGTAATGGCATTTTGTTCAACAACATCTATAGTTCTCCGATTGTGAAACTGAATGAAAAGGCGAAGGAGCAACTGGAGCGACTGTTGTTCCAGATAAAAGAAGAAATGATTCAGGGTGACCTGGCGCAATATGAGGTGCTTGTATCTTATCTAAAAGTGGTATTGATCACTGTATCAAGGCAAAAAGCCAAAGAAAGCGATGATAACACCACCGCTCCCGATACTTCCGAACCATTTGTACTCAAGGATCTTAAACGCTCCATTGAAGATCATTTCAGGAGCATTCACTCCCCAAGCGAATATGCTGAGATGCTCAATATCAGCCCGAAGGCTTTGGGAAAAATCACTAAAAAACACTTTAACAAAACGATGACAGACCTCATTGCCGAACGCATCATGATCGAGGCAAAGAGAGAGCTTTACATGACTGATAAACAGGTCAAACTAATAGCGAGTGAACTTGGCTATCAGGATGAATATTATTTCAGTCGCTTTTTTAAAAACAACGCAGACATTTCTCCTCAGATGTACCGCGAAACGGTAGGTTTTGCCAGAGGAATTGCCTGATATAAACCAATAAATTATGATACGGAATTTCTCAGATATCACTTTTACCAAAGACGTAAAAGCTGCTCAGGAAAAATATGGCAGCCGTGAAATGTATGAAAAAGTAACCTCCAGAATGCCTGAAGAAAACAGGATAACACCAAGGGAAGAAAAACTGATTCAAAAGATCAATGGATATTATATGGCTACTACCAATGCTGATGGATGGCCCTATGTGCAATTCCGGGGTGGACCGACTGGTTTTTTAAAAGTGCTGGACGATCAAACTATCGGATATGCCGATTTTAGAGGAAACATGCAGTACATCAGTATTGGGAACATTACTGCTTCCCGCAAAACGGCACTTATTCTGATGCATTACCCTACTAAAACCCGGTTAAAAATATGGGCGGAAACAGAAATTCTCGATCCTGCGGAACATCCGGAGCTGGCAGAGAAACTCATAGAAGATCATTACGATGCAGTGGTGGAACGATTGGTAATTTATCACATCAAAGCGATCAGTTGGAATTGTCCACAGCACATTACTCCCCGCTATACCATTGAAGAGTTTAAAGAAATATTACCACATTATCCTGAGATCATTGACGATTATTGTTCCAACCAAATGAAGGGTAAAAAGGAGTCATCATAATGTGTAATTACACGCGCATTTATCTTCAGATTTTTGATTTGATCAGGCAGCCGCATATTCAAAGAACAACTTCATGATGAAGGCAACACCAGCTATTAATACAAGCGTTGAAATGATGCCGGCAATGTTCAAAACTCTGCGGGACTTAAGTGGGATACCCTGGTCATGGCTTACTCTTGCCAGCAATCCGATCAATATTCCGGCTAACAGTCCTCCTCCGTGAGCCGCATTATCAATCACATCCGGTAGAGCAAGTCCAACGATGGCGATAAACACTACAGATGATATCATTGACTTTGATATACCATTTGGAACATTTTTCACTCTGAAGGTTAAGGCAATCAGAAAACCAATTAAACCAAGTATTCCTCCGGAAGCACCTACGGAAGTGATGTCAGGATAAAGAAAAAGACTAAAAACGCTTCCGATTAGAGCAGAAGTCAGAAACACAAAGGCGAAGTACCAGAAGTTAGTCACACGCATCACTATTTGGCCGATGCTATAAATAGCCATACCGTTAAAGATTATGTGCATGAGATTTCCGTGCAGCAAAGTAGCTGTAAGCAATCGCCAGTACTCACCTTCCTTCGTTTTGGCTTTTACCAGCCCGGCAAATTCGATAGACTCCTGAGAGCCTGCAATTAGTTGAAAGAAAAATATTGCAGCCAAAGTTCCAGCAACTACGAGTATTGAATTATTATTTCCTTCATCTACCCAATGATCAAACTTAAGGTTGTTGGATTCCTTTTCGAAGTTGGACTCATCAATATTCCTGACTCTATAGATTTGATAAATATTGCCTATCAAAGGAACCACAAATACAAAAAGCCAGAACATTCCTGGTCCCATATTAATCGACTGGTCATCAGTCAATTGTATAACAGAAAACAGCACACCCATAAAGATGGCTAGTGTACCGTTAAGTTTTAAGTTACTTAGGTTTTGCGCTTTACTCCGTACCAAAATCGGTTGTAGAGTTTCATAATCCATTCCAGGAATGATGAAGTGATCATGATCCGGGGTTGCAATATATTTTAGGTCCTTATCATTTCCGATTTTATCAAAAAGCTCCTCTTTACTGCAGTGAACCGGTTCATGACTCGATTTTAAATAGTAAGCATATTCGATATCATCAGTCTTTTCAGGTAGTTTAATCTCGTCTTCCCAGTGATTCATTTTTACAGAGTTTATAGGTTGTTTAATGGTTTTAATCCTTCTAAAGTAGCAGCTCAAAAAGCTTCATTGACACAATGAGTGATTGTTAAAGGTTGTTACGATTGATTTAACATGAGTATTTAGATTTAATTCATAATTACCTTAAACTGCAAAAAATTAACCGTTACAATATTGAGAATCAATAAAGGCATTGCCAGACGTGACAAATACTCTTACTGATAAATTCTCAGATAATCCACCACCATAGCGCTTTGCTCAAAATTTGGATCAATATCGTGCTCTACAGCTACGTTTAACAAGAGATAATACTCTTCGTCAAAAGGCCAGGTCTTTTTGTTTTTCATCTTTGGCTGATACGTGTAGTGTACTATTCCATCAATGCTAAAAACCATTTTCTCCGGTGACCAGTCCAAGGAGTAAATATGGAACTGATCGGATGCTTCTTCGATTTTTCTGCCTCCCAGATTGACCACATCAGCACCATAGCTGGAAGTAGTATGAACGGCACTGGATAAATAGTCCTGATTTTTACCCCAGTGTTCTAAGATATCTATTTCACCACAATGTGGCCAGCTGGTAGTTCCATATTGATCAAACCAAAATGCCCCATCTTCGCTGATGTTTCTGTTCAGCATCCAAATGGCAGGCCAGGTTCCTTTTCCTTTTGGCATCTTGGCACGAACTTCCACACGACCGTATTGGAAGGTATATTTCGAGTTGAGTCTGGCAGAAGTGTACTGTTTCGTGACTCCCTGGTCTTTAAATGTTTCCTTTTTGGCAACCATGTGCAGGTAACCGTCTTTCATATAGGTATTTTCCACCCGGTTGGTATAGTGCTGTACCAATCCTCCCCACCAGCTGCCGCCGGGAGGTAGTTTGGTCTGGTGAAACCACTTTTCTGAATCTAATGGTCCTTCGCTATCAAATTCATCGGCCCAGACCAATGAATTGTACTGCGAGATATGCGTTTGGCTGTTACCGGCGAAATAACTGCCTTTGAAAGCCATAAAAATCACTGCTCCCAGCAGTATGATGATCAATAGAATTACTTTGTAAGTCATGAGGTAAAAATAAGCAATTGTGATGTTATTGTATGCAGAATGCTATTTTAGCAAATCATTCAACCCTTCTTTGTCAAAAAGAATCCTACCTACTTTAATATCAGACCAGCCTTTTTCAAGGCGATAGGTAAAAACAGGTTGCTTGTCAATCAGTTCACAGTCGATGTAATAGTTTTCAATTTGCTCATTGGCAACATCCTTTAGCTGTTGAATGTGTGTAGAAATCAAAAAGAAAGATTTCTCAAACTTACTCAATCCGCTGATGGTCGTTTGACATATTTCAAAGGCATCTTCCACATTCGTTCCACTAAATAGCTCATCGAAAACGGCAAAGCATTTTATCCCTCTACTGGCATTTTCTGCCACTGATTTCAGGTTGACTACTTCGGTCATGAAGTGACTGTAACCTTTCAACACGTCATCTCTTTTATTGATAGCGATAGAAAAATAGCCAAAAAAAGGAATTTCAGCGCCAGATGCAGGAATGGCTATTCCGAGGTGTCCGAGATAAACACAAAGCCCCAGAGCTTTCAGCAGTGTTGACTTTCCCGACATATTTGGTCCATTCAGGACGATTACATTTCCTGCCGATTCCAAACTGTTTTTGATCGGGTTTTCGAGAAGAGGGTGATAAAACTCTGTTATTTTGATTTGGTCTTCAGTGAATTCCGGAAAAGTAAACTGATATTTTACAATTGCCTGACTGATCGAAAGGTATGCTTCAAACAAAAATAAGTCTTCCCAGAATTGTCTGATCAGTCCGTCGGTCTTTAGTGTTACAACTTTTTTGGTCAGCTCGATGATGTGTTGATCTTTGAGTACTTTTTCACGGATAATGTGCTCATACTTTGCGGTTTCAAAACTTTGCAGAAACTGTACAATTCTTTTGATCACAGGTTTGTAATGCTCCGGGAAGGGCTTCATACTACACCTCGAAAAATAGTGTGTATACAGTCTGTGAAAGAGGACTATTACTTGTGTGAACCTGTTTTGATATCGGGTTTTGTCACTTTTTGCAGTAAAAAGTCTGTAAGAAATTTTCTTTTCCGACAGGTCTTCGATCGCTGAATTTTCCAGAAAAAAATGAACTTCTTTCAAGTATAAGACCGGATATGAATAATCCTGCAATACTTTCATATTGGCTATAAACCCTTGATAAATCTGCTGTCGCTGTCTGATGGCACTGATGGATTCCAGTGGAGAGTTTAGCAATTCAATGATTTGCGCTCTGGTAAAAGAGTTCAACGAAAAGTCGAATAATGGGAGCAGCTCTTTGTCTATATTGAGGTCTTTGATGTTGTGCATGTTTATCTCACTGATTAAAGGCGAGGAGATCAGTTTAATCTTCCCTTACTATTTCGAATTGCATGAACCAATACTTTGGATTTAAAGGCTTTTGATTGAGCTTAAGACCGGAAGACTCGCGGATGTTTTCGGGAATGCTATAGTATTGGTCAACCACTTTTCTGGCTTTATTGTACCCTTCTGAAATCGCCAGCATAAAAATAAATGCAGCAAAACCATAGCCAAAAAGTTCACAGGCGATGAAAACAATGAAAGGATCCTCTTCACTGCCTTTTGCAAAGCTCACTGCCAGACTAATTCCGGTAGCTATTACAGAAAATAAGATCGAACAAATCTTCAGGCAGGAAATGGTCGTTTGCTTGTTGATTTTAAAATACTGCCAAAAAGTAAGTTTGTTAACGGATTTCATCAATCAGGTCATTTGGGTAAAGATTAACCGTAGGTGTAAAATGTTATCTGCCGTAAAAATAAGTAGACTTTATTATGTCCGGCTTTGTATCAATAAACCTTCGATATCGTAACGATCAAATTTTAGAATTGATACTTCAAATTAAAAAATACCCCTATTAAATCCATCGTGAACATCATTAGTATCTAAATTTTATTGAAGATGTTTTATTATCAATGATATGTTGGTAGTTTGTTATCTTACCAATCATCTTAAAACAAGATAGTTACATGAAGGCTATTTATCATACGATATTTATTCCTCTGTTGATGATTTCAGTAAATTGTTTTGGTCAGGATTTCTACTTTGGATACAATCGTGACACCTCTGAAATAAGACGATTGAAAATTGTTGAGCGCAAAGAATCTACAACAGAATTCTCCAATAATAAAAAATTGAGTTGTGATCTAACATCTGTTGAGCAATACAACAGCCAGGGATTGATCACTAAAGCCATCGAACTTTACAGTGAAATCGACACCTCTGATATCATGACGTTTTCCTATAATCATAAAAACCAGTTAACTTCAATTCTCTGGCGTTGGTTTAATTCTTCATTAGAACTGAAGAAGATCACATTTGAACATGATGAAGAAGGGAAATTAACACGCGAATGCAATTATTTCATCAATGAAAACCAGGAATTCGAATTAGAGGATTGTCATTCCTACCAGTATGCAAACGGGAAAATAAGCGTGATCCTTCAAGCGAATGGCGATACAGTTTCCTATTTTAAAAGTGAAAATGAGATTTTAACTGAATTTAAACCGGATAAAAGTATCACAGCGGAATATGATTTAGTAAACCAACGGAGAAAGGCTCTTTACAGCAACAAAGTGTATGAGTATTTCGATACTCCAAATGACATGGGTATATTAACGATCATTACAGACCTAAACAACAACCGAATAGGTTTAGTCAAGATTGAATATCAGGGCAAATTACCTTTGAAAATTACCAGCTATGATCAAGATGGTTCCATTAAATATCAATCGGAATATGAGTATATAGTTAGAAATTAAAACGTTGGGGGAAGGTGAAGCTCACTACAATGTTCTTGAAAAGCAATATTAAACCCCGACCGAGCTCCTCATCAGAAAAGCCCAATCGGGGGTAATAATTTACTTCAAACCTTCTCCTTCAATCCACGGAGCACCAGCTTCTTTCAAGGCTGATCGCAAGCCGGGAAGTGTCTGCTCACTAATCGTTTTCAGTTCAGATTTAATGCCCGCCAGCTGGTTGACAGCTCTTTCAAAAGCAGCCACATGATTTCCAGTTGGTCCATAAGTGCTACCCAGTGCTACAAAACCTACAAACTGACCATCACCCGGAGACAGTGAATTCCGTTCACCAATTTCGTTTTTAGCTTTGCTACCATTCATTTTTCGATTGATTGTCAATAGTGCATTTCTTGCATCTTCAATTGATTTAGCCAATTCAGGTGTTGGATTAGTAGCACTACTCAACGCTGTACTCATGGCACTTACTAAAGATTGGCTTTTCGACAAAACTGTTCTCACAGCGGTCATGTCCTGTTGAAATGCCTCGAAACGCTTCCTGAAAGCATTGATTTCTGAAATATTTTTAGCAGGCAGCGCACCTTCTCTCAGTTTCACCACTTTAAACTCCTGAGGTTCCGATAATTCCGTCCAAACACCATCAATCACTTTCGACAAAG
>JBCBHL010000334.1:0-8226 GCA_038525605.1 Bacteroidota bacterium | reverse complement strand
ATCGCTGATCTATTCCGATTCTTTTCCGTAGATCATCCTCATATTGAGCCCAATCCACTTTTTTCACACGTGCCACGCCTGAATCGATTGCAGCTTTTGCCACTGCAGGTGAGATGGCTGTAATCAATCTTGGGTCTACTGGTTTAGGAATTAAGTAATCTATGCCAAACTTGAGGTTTTTCAATCCATAAGCTTTCAATACCATTTCCGGTACTGGTTGTTTGGCAAGGCTTGCTATTGCATAAACAGCAGCAAGCTTCATTTCTTCATTGATTGCAGTTGCTCTTACATCCAATGCACCTCTGAAAATGTAAGGAAAACCCAGCACGTTATTTACCTGATTAGGATGATCCGAACGTCCGGTAGCCATGATGATATCTTTCCTCGACCTGGTAGCTAATTCAAAAGATATCTCAGGATTTGGATTCGCTAAAGCAAAAACAATCGGATCATCGGCCATGCTTCTGATGTTCTCTTCGGAGACTACATCTGCAATTGACAATCCTAAAAACATATCTGCGCCAACAAGGGAATCATCAATTCCATGTAAATCCTGATCAGTGGCATATTTCGCCTTAGATTCGGGCAGGTTTTCTCTGTCGCTTCGAATCACTCCTTTACTGTCGAGCATTACGATGTTCTCTTTTTTTACTCCAAGAGAAACGTATAAATCAGTACACGCGATCGCTGCTGCACCGGCACCATTCACCACAATTTTGATCTGATCGAGTTGTTTTCCATTGATTTCCAATGCACTGATAAGCGCAGCACTAGAGATAATCGCAGTACCATGCTGATCATCATGCATCACTGGAATGTTCATCTGCTTTTTCAACTCCTGCTCTATCTTAAAGCTCTCAGGAGCTTTGATATCCTCTAGATTGACGCCTCCGAAAGTAGGCTCCAGTGACTTGACAATTTCTATGAATTTATCCGGATCAGTTTCATTGATTTCAATATCGAATACGTCGATACCTGCAAATTTCTTAAAAAGGACCCCTTTACCCTCCATTACCGGCTTTGAGGCTTCAGGACCTATATCTCCCAGACCTAAAACTGCTGTACCATTACTAATAACTCCTACCAGGTTTCCTTTGGCCGTGTACTTATATACCTCCTCAACGTCCTCAGCAATTTCCAGGCATGGTTCCGCTACTCCGGGAGAATAGGCAAGTGCCAGGTCATGTTGCGAGCTCAAAGGCTTGGTTGGGGTTACTTCTATTTTACCAGCGGGTTTTGCTTCGTGATATTGTAGAGCTTCCTTTTTACGAATTTTTCTCATTTCAAATTTTTGGTATAAGCGTTGTTATTTTGCTTCTGTTTCAGAAGGAGTTTTGAAAGTGGATAGAATTGCATCTACCTCCAGCATCAGGTTCTTTTTGTCAGATCCCGGCGCATATACATATCCTTCGATGTAGAATAATTTACTTTTCTTTTCATCCACCAGCACATAACTGATGTAAGGCCCTCCGGCCGTGGCATCACTGACTTTCCATAATCCTTTGTTCCGTAACGCAAATTTGTTGTTAAAGCTTACGGTATCAATGATCATCGGCAAGATCTCTTGCTGTGTGATGTACAACTTAGGTTTCTCACTGTCTCTGAGATATGTACTGGTAATCTCCTCTCTCAGATCCGGAATTCTGTCAAGTTGAGATTGGGTAAGGTAATCTTCTTCATAAATGAAGAAGTTTTTATGTGACTGGGCCCCTAATTGCCTGACCCAAGTAAAGTTCTTGAGGTTCACAGCCAGGTCATAGCCAAATGGGACCTTTATTGAATAGCCATGTTCACCAGTTAAGGTCTTTTCAACATTTTTTTGTCTGGTGGCGAAGATTCTTCTTTTAAGTCTATCTCTTTCTTCCTTTTCGAATATCCCACGGATAGCCTTTGCATTTTCATTAATCCTATTAGCAAGTATCCTACTGTCTCTGGCAAAAAGGTACATCACAATTTGTCCGTTGGCATACTGATTTCTTTCTACTTTGATGTACCTGGTGGTGTCCTGATTGATTCGGTTTAAAGCTTCTTTAGAAACCAATTTCCTCAACGCCCTGCTTTCTGCTGTGGGATCATCGAGGGTAATAACATATACCAGATTTTTAGCTTTCCGCAATACGTTGTTGGCTCGCAGGGGATTTACTTTTTTCAGATCGAATAGCAGTTCATCCTGTGGAAGGGCTTCCATCGGAATCTGAATATTATCTTTGAGCGCTGTACCTACTTCGCCTACCCATTGAGATGAATCAATGACCAGTACAATTTCACCAATTTCACCGTTTGCCGGTGGAAGCAAAGGATTTTCTTCTCTTTTTTCTGTGCCACCCTGTTGTGAGCAGGAAAAAGTAACCAATACGACCAATGCCGTTAATAGATTGTAAATTTTCATAGCTAAAACTTAAATAATTTAGTCAACTCCTATTAATAGTTTTTGGCCGGGCTTGATTTTATTATCATCAAGATTATTCAATTTTTTTAACTTTTCAATACTCAGGTTGTCATACATTTTGGAGATATCCCATAATGTATCTCCGTTTTTCACCTGATAGTATCTTCCGTTAACAACTTCTTTTACTACAGTTTCTTTAGTTTTCTCCTTTACAGATTTACTTTTTGGCTTTTTTGGTGATGCATTACTTGCATACAGGTCTTTCGTTTTACTGCTGTAACTGGGAAGAACCCAGATATTTAATTTTTGTCCTACCCGGATAAGATTCCCCCTAATTCTGTTCCACTTTCGTAAATCAGCGACTCTCACATTATAACTGAGGGCTATTTTGCCGAGTACCTCCCCAGACCTCACCCGGTGGATTAGTCGCTGTCTGCCATAGGTACTTCCCGGCGTGTTTCTCGCCAACATTTCCAGGTGTTTTTTACCTACTTTAGAAGCAGTATCGTACAGGGTAGCCCTGTTTAATACAATATAGCTCTTCAGATCAGCGGGAATCCTCAGCGGAAAATTTTTAATCTTCTCAGGAAGCGCTCCTCTTTTGATATGCGGGTTAAGCTGCGCAATATCTTCGTAACATAAATCCAGCTGTTTACAGAATGTTTCCAGATGAAAATACTGGCTCACCATGATGGTGTCTGAAGCGGGTAAAAACTCCCTGCTATCAGTTTCAATGTTGTGTTTGTCAGCATATTCCAATGCATATATGATCGCTACAAACTGCGGAACATAGGAACGTGTTTCCCGGGGAAGGTACCTGTAAATTTCCCAAAAACTCTTTTTGTAACCACTTCTTCTAATAGCTCTTCTCACATTTCCGGGCCCGGCATTGTATGAGGCTAATGCCAGTTCCCAATCTCCAAACATGCGGTAGAGTTGTTTCATGTACCTACAAGCTGCCTCTGTGGAAGCTTCCGGATCTATTCTCTCATCAATGTACCAATCCTGATGAAGTCCGAAAGATCTTCCCGTGTATGGCATAAATTGCCACAATCCTACTGCTCCTACTCTTGATATCGCATTTGGATTAAGTGCAGACTCAATAATTGAAAGATATTTTAATTCATCGGGTAGCCCGTGTTCCTTCAGTTTTCTTTCAAACAAAGGGAAATACAGTTCTTTCTTGCGTAGAATATTCCTGGTATAGGCTCTATCTCTGATCGTGAAGTACTCCACAAATGCCTGCACTCGATTGTTGAAATTTAGAGGAATATCTTTTTCCACACATGACAATCTATCTTCGACCAGATTATATTCTACCTCTGGTATAAATTCGGCAACAGCCTGTAATTTATTCTGAGCATAGCCATTGAATGACAACAATGCCATCACCAATAATGGGAAATATGGTTTCAGACATTGCAATGTCATACTAATTTTTTCTTGATAGTATCTGATGTGAGAATGCCAGTAATTTCTCTTCTGAAAAATGCGAAGACATAATTTGAACACCTATCGGCATACCTTCTTCATCTTTACCGAATGGTATAGAGATGGCTGGAATTCCGGAAACGGAGGCCTGCACAGTATATAAATCTGCTAAAAACATCTCAAGTGAATCGTTGACTGACCCGATTTCAAATGCCGCAGTAGGTGTTGTTGGTAAAACAACAAAATCGTATTCGGAAAGGATTTTTTCGGTCTGTTCTTTGATCAGTCTGCGGGCTTTTTGAGCTTTTGTATAAAACGCGTCGTAGTAACTTGCACTGAGCACAAAAGTGCCCAACATTATTCTTCTTTTCACCTCTTCACCAAAACCTTCACTCCTGGTATTTTTATACATTTCCTCCAGGTTTGTAGCATTGGCAGATCGGTGTCCAAATTTCACACCGTCGTACCTGGAAAGGTTGGAGCTTGCTTCAGCTGTGGTAAGGATGTAGTAGGTAGGTAGCAGGTAATCGAGCATTGTAAAATGAGTCTTTTCTACCTGATGTCCCCCTGCTTTTAACTGATCGAGAAGCGTTTCTACCGCATTCCTGATATGAGGTGACAATCCTTCTCCGGAAAGTGTTTCGTCAATATAGGCTACTTTGTAGGTCTTCTGATTTTCTATTCCATCACTGTATGACGGTACAGCTTGCGAAGAAACGGTGCTGTCGTATTCATCGGCACCAGACATGATTTCCAAAGTAAGCGCTGTATCTTCTATCGATTTGGCCAGAATGCCGATGGTGTCGAATGAACTGGCATAGGCAGCCAAACCATATCTGGAAATCCTTGAATAGGTAGGCTTAAATCCAACAACTCCACAAAATGCGGCAGGCTGTCTCACTGATCCTCCAGTATCGGTACCCAATGACACCTGACACATATCCATCTGAACAGCGACTGCCGAACCTCCCGAGGAGCCGCCTGGCACCTTGTTTTTACCTGTACCATTGATCACATTGCCAAATGCTGAGTTTTCATTTGAAGAACCCATAGCAAATTCATCGCAGTTCTGTCTGCCAATGATAATCGCATCTTCGTCCAGCAATTTTTGAACCGCTGTGGCTGTGAATTGTGACTTAAAACCCTTTAAAATTCTGCTGGAGGCGGTTAATTCATGATCCTGATAGGCGAGTACGTCTTTGATACCAACAACAAGTCCCGCCAGCTTTCCGGCAGTTCCGTCGTTGATTTTGTTTTGCACTAACTTCGCTTTTTCTAAAGCCTCCTCTTCAAAAACTTCTAAAAAAACATTCAGCGATTCGTTTTTTCGAATATTGCTGAGGTAATGTCTTATCAGACTCTCACAAGTAACAGCACCAGATTTCAGGTCTGAAAAAATCTCTGAATAAGATGAATAATTCTTCAAAATAAAGCCTGATTATTCGCTTTCTGTTCCTCCTTTATCTATTTCTTTTTTAATATCCTTTGTCGCGTCTTTGAATTCTCTGATTCCTTTTCCGAACCCTCGGGCTATTTCAGGAATTCTTTTTGCACCAAAGAAAATTATTACTACCAAGCCAATGATCACCCATTCTGCACCACCGGGCATGCCTAAAAATGCAAATACTGTTTCCATATTCATTGAATTTTAATATTAGATTTTATCACTTTAGGTTCCGTATTGATTGATATTTTAAATCGTAACGGTCAAATTTTGTAGTCTGCAATACTTACAAACTCATCATTATAAATTAAAACTGAAAAATTCACCTTGATGTTCTAATCCAAACGTTTACTTGTTAAACCTATCATGATCATCTTAATTGCACAAAGATAACTTAATTATACCGTAGGCAGAAAAAACTAAGATTTATTCTGCTATTTTTTACTTTTTCGCACAGAATCGTTGATGTACGCGTCCAATCAACGATTTTTTAGCCATTTTTCCGGATTAAGATTGGTGGTATTTTTCCATACTTCAAACTGCAATTGTGATACCCCTTCTTTATTGGTCAGCACTTCACCTATCACATCCTGCGTACTAACGGTCTGCCCTACTTTTACGTTTATTTCGTCTAAATAGGCATATAGCGTAAAGTATTCACCATGCTTGATAATCAACATATTTTTATAAAGCGGAATACCTTTCTGCACTACCCTTACCTTGCCATCGAAAACCGCCTTTACTTTTTCATTTTTCTGTGTTTGTATGATCACACCGTTATTGTACTCGAATTCTCCTTTCAAAACAGGGTGCGGATGTCGTCCAAATTTCATTGAAATAAACCCTTTGTCAACTGGCCAGGGCATCTTGTATCTGTTCTTTTCAAAAGTTGCACTTAGCTTGCTTAAATCAACCTTAGCTGTAGCGCTATTTTTCTTACCAGCTTCCAGTTTTATTTCCGTAGCAATCAAATCGTTCAGCTTTTTGATAGCTAGTTTTCGCTTATTCAACTCTGCTTTGAGTTCTTTTTCTTTCTTGCTCAATTCCGACACCAGCCCACTTTGCTTACCTTTCAGCTTGATGAGTTTGTCATTTTCAGCTATCTGCTCTTTGAGGAGTGCATCTTGTTGCTCTTTTTTGGAAATCACCTCGTCTCTTTGCTTCTTCAGTTCTTCGCTTACCAGCTGAATTTCTTCTGCCTGCGTTTTTCTTGCCTTAGCATACTGCTCAAGGTATTTCATACGTCTGGTAAGCTGATTGAAGGTGCTTGATGAAAAAAGATAAGTAAGTTTACTAAGTCCCCAATTAGCCTTATAGGACGCATAGACCATAGCAGCATATTCCTCCTTTAGTTTTCCGAGATCACTCTCAAGTGCCAGCGTCACAATGTTGAGGTCACTAATATCTGTTTCCAGAAATTTCACTTCATCGGAGATCGATCTGATCAGCGCTGTGCGCGCGCGAATCTGCTGGTTTAAAGCCCTTAACTGACCCAGAGAGGTTTTCTTTTGCTGCTCAGTCTGAGAAAGTATCTGTTCAGATTCTTTTATCCTGGCCAGGTTGTCTTTTTTTTCTTTCTCAAGCTGACTCCTGCTTTTTTGCGCAAATGCAGGCACAACGGCAATCATGAATACAAAACATATACAGACTAGTAGTTTGTATGTTTTATTTTCTTTCATATCTCTGCGGTATTCTAAAAGAAAATCTCAAAGGTTTCTTTTCAATAGTAACTTTATTGAAAGTTATATTAACAATGGTCTTTTTGTTGGTGCTTGTGTTTTTACTGAAATAATTGAAAGTTGAAAAGACCTCATAAGGAAGTAGCTGTTCTTCTACCAACTGAAAGTTTTTATAATCGACCTGCAAGGTATGTTGCGTTTCCATATCCTGGACAATCAATTTTTCAATTTTCATGGAATTTGTCCCAATGTAATTATCAATTACAAATCGCCCTTTTCGTTTTTTATAATCATAATAATCGCCCTGTCGGGAGATGTTTTCTTTGTCATAAGGAAAGATCAAATTCCCCAACACAGCAGATTGAATGAGACCAAAGTCCAATTCAAAGTCTACTTCTTTACTTAATTCTTCAAAGTTATATACAGAATATTGCTTATTCACTTTATCAAGAATCACCAGGGAGTCTTTTGTGAACATTCCCCTCGATACTTCCAGTGGACCTTTTGTCATCGAAAACCAGATCACACTGTCTTTTTTCATTAGCAGACTGGCGGATGTTTTGAAATCATTTTTATCGTCCTGGTACTCAACTTTCATCTTGGCGGACAGATATTCGAACTCCACCTCTTTGATCTCTAGCTCGTCTGCTTCCTGCTGACTGAAGTCGTAAATATTCTTTTTACAAGCTGAAAGTACCAGGATCATCAGACACAGGTAAATCGTATTTTTATTCATATAGTTTACGATCTGCAATTTTTTTATCGATTAAATTAGAAGCGCTCCCTACCTCTTTAGCCTTTTGCCATTGGGCTAATGCTTCTTCTTTCCGCCCTAATTTAAACAAAACATCTCCATAATGTTCAAAAATTATTCCACCTGCTGTATTTAATTTCACTGCTCTTTCAAAAATTCTTTTCGCCTCCTTTAATTTCCCGCTTTTGTAAAGTACCCATCCATAGGTGTCCAGATAGCTGGAGTTATCTGGGAATTTTTCAATCAACGAAGCTGACATAGACTCTGCAGCCTCTAGCTTTTCACCCCTTAGTGACAGATAATAACTGTAATTATTCAAAGCATACTCATTCCCAGGTTCTAACTGAAGTGCTTTTTCGTATGAGGCATCTGATTTCTGATAGTTTCCTAATGCATTGTAGGAATCTCCCAACTGACCATAAAACGCAACCTGCAATTCAGGGCTTCTTCTCGCATATCTGACGCCTCTTTCCATTTCATAAACAGTATAAAGAAGCTGTTTATGAAATGGAAAGAGGCGTCAGATATG
>JBCBHL010000333.1:0-8267 GCA_038525605.1 Bacteroidota bacterium | reverse complement strand
TCCATTGCGGCATTAAATTCATACCAAGCTGCTTTTTTATTGGCGACATGGATATTCCCGCTACTGTATCTCTTACTGTTCCGCTAAGAAACCCTGATGTCACAGGAAGTGGCAGGTCTGCATTGGTGATAGATCCCGGAGAGAAGAAGATATCCGGACTGAGCATGAATGATTCTAGCTATCAGATGTCCGGTGATTTCCAGGGAACTTCCGTGATGCTAGGTGAGTTAAGGACTGACGCAGTGGGCAGACTCCTGGTTTTGCCGGGACACGGTGTTTCTGCGAGTCCTTCCAATCAGCCCGTGTATAATCCTTCTAATCCTGATAGTTTTAACAATGCTGCCGGCTGGTACGACGACATTGCTGATGGTCCTGTAAATGCTGTGGTAACGATCGGGGATAAAGATTTTGTAGCTGATGGTGCCTGGGTAACATCAGCACCGCCAAACTTTGCACCTGATCTGGTGGGTTGGAGAACAATGAACGACCTGATGAAGGACGTTTACACCCAGTCGGGAATGATGAAAATACCCGATAAAATTTCATTTAAAAACCATGTAAAACCTATTCTGGTGAGAATGAATGAATTGCAATGGGTAAACAAGGGCTTTTCTTCCATGTTTGGTCCAGGCGCTCCAATGAATTTTTCCGATGGAGAACTACTGAAGAAACTTTCTGTTGCACCGACCAGCTCACTTTACCCGGACCCAAACCAGGAGTTGAGAAGAACCATTTACAATAGCTTCAGAGCCACAGACAGCCGGACCGTAGAAGAAGGCGCCTGGCCTTGGATCTACGGAGATGCCTTCGGATATACCGATCCTGATCCTTCAGCGCCACCTTCACCAAGTAAATATCTGAAACTTCCTTACCTGTATGACTACATCCTTAGCTGCTGGGTAGCCGGAAATTTTGAAAGCGATTATGATCCAGCTGCAGATCCAACATATGAAAAACTGGATGAACTAAACATTCAGGATCAACCTGGCATGCTCGATGAAGCGGCAGTTCACTTTTGTTTGGCAGATGCCTTCCATCCGGGATGTGAACTTACCTGGCCTATGAGACACGCTTCTATGTACAAAGCTCCTTACCGAATCAGGGAAAGAGCACCCGGTAAACCCGATCCTACTTACGGCTCCACCCTCACCACTACAGATGTTGCCAAAATCAGTGGCCCTTTGTATGAACAGGGACCCGGTGACCTCACCCGATGGATGGCGTTACCGTGGCAGGGAGATACGGCCTATTGCAGATCAGGCTATGACATGGAGTATGATCCGTACTTACCTACTTTCTGGCCTGCGAGGGTACCTAACCAGGTATTAACTGAAATTGATTATCAGACGCTTTGCGATAGCAGCCAACCGATGACAGAACGTATTGCAGCATTCCATAACAGGCCTTCCTGGCTTAGACAATTGCCCGCACAAAACCCTGCTCCCGAACAAATGATGTACATGATTGAGCATTTTGGTGAGATGGGCATATTAGAAGCACGGCCTAAGCCTAAAGATATAGACTGGCTGCCGGATACCTTATACGTAGAAAACCTCACTGAAGTGAAAAGAGCTGAACTTGAGGAAGCGCATAAACTATTCCAGGCAGATTATGGCCAACTTGGCCCGTGGGATAAACTGCTTCGTGAAGCAGGCTGGTTTAATGAAGAACAAAGAAATGAGTTCGCTACTATCAAAAGGCGCGGTAATTGACGGATAAATTGATTCGATATGATGTATTAATAGCTGGTGCAGGCCCCGCAGGCTGTGCATCAGCTATTGTTTTGGCAAATGCAGGATTAAAAGTGGCTCTTCTTGATGAAGTATCTGAAGGTTTCAAAGTAGGAGAATCTCTACCAAGTGCCGCTATCAGACTACTCCGGCGACTAGGAATCAATCATTTGAATGATTTGCTTGACAATAAACAGTTTTCCCGCTGTACCGCGAATGCATCCGCATGGGGCAATAATAACTGGACCTTTACCGATGCACTCCAAAATCCGGAAGGCGGAGGCTGGCACCTCGTACGTGAATCTTTTGATAAATCCCTCCGGCAAAAAGCATTGATGGCAGGAGCTGTTTTATATAATGGTAAAGCTGGAAAAATAAAGACTAATCCATTAGAGAAATTCAGGTATCGTACTTATTTCAAAAGTAAAAAATCGTCGCTACCGGAGTATCTGGAATCCAATTGGCTGATCGACGCTACCGGAAGACCATCAGTAGTTTTAAAGCAACTTGGAATAGAAAGAACTCACTATCATGATCAGCTCGCTGCAGTCTGCTGGCTGAAGCCAAAAACTGATGAGAAAGACCACACCACTAGGATTAAATCAGTAAATAACGGATGGTTATACAGTGCACTTTTACCCGATCAACACAGAGTCCTGGCTTTTTACGGACTTTCCACTGATGTAGCAGATATGATCAGAAATCCCGAAAACTTCTTCGAAACAGTCAACGCAACTGATATATTGGAGTATCCCATCAATATTGAAAATCTGGCAGTGGGGTTACAGGCCACAAAAGCAGGTTTATCGAAAGCAATGGAAGTAGTTGGCGATCATTGGCTGGCAGTAGGAGATGCAGCGCTCGCACTTGACCCTTTATCATCTCAAGGCATGTTCTTTTCTTTATATTCCGGAATTAGAGGAGCCGAAACTATTCTTCAATTGATTAAATCTGATCACAGTTCTGAAAACATTGCCTCGCAATATCAGAAAAAAGTGGATGAAGTTTTTAATGCCAACCAAAAAAGCAGAAAGTACTATTACACAAGCGAGTTGAGATATACAGACAATCCCTTTTGGAATAGATGGTTTTGAATTCTATATTTCCTTTACCATTTAATGATACTATATTGAAACTACCACTTAACTGTGAGGCGGAGTATATTCCAGATTTTTTGACTGATGATGAGTCTTCTGAATTACTCGAAATACTAATCAATGATTATCAGCTGGATAAGGCCAGATTATGCATTGAAGCTGGCAATCAATTAATAGAAACGGATAGCATTAAAATACTATTCGTAACTGAAAATTTGAAAGCCAGCAATTCATTTCCGGAAAATGTACATGGCAGGGTATATGAATGGAAGGGTATTTTTCAGAAACTGAGAGAAAAGGTGGAAAATCATTGCAAAAACAAATTTGAAATTGCCATGTGTATTTATTACCCTGACGGAAGTTACTTTGCACCTTTCCATTACGACCAAACAACATCCGGGCATAGGACTATGATTCCTTCTCTGTCTTTAGGTGCTCAGAGAAAATTTATTTTTAAAAAAAATGAAAGCAATGAAGAATACTCAGTAGACTTATCAAATGGTAGTCTGCTATTAATGAAAGACTATTGTCAGGATCGCTACACGCATAGTCTACCAAAATCAACAACATGTAAAACCCCAAGAATCAACATCACCTTTAGAGAGGTTGGTTTTCAGTAAAAAAGTAAATAGCAGAGTCTTGCCATAAACGGTCAAGACTCTGCTCTATGTTCTTACTAATTAAAAAGTAAAAAATGCACCGATACTGGCAGAATTTGCCAATGATCCGTTGATATTGACGTTGGTTACATCATCAATGTTACTGAAATTAATGAATGCTCCCGCAAAACCAGCCGTCAGGAAAAACTTGTCAGTGAAATTGTACATAAATCTCAGTGGTGTGGCGTAGAAATTAGCAGAGAAGCCGGAAGCGTCACCTAAGGAAATTCCAAATGAACCCCCAATTCTAGGTGCCAAATAAAGTTTATCAACCAACTTCACAAATTTTCCCGATTCAATAGCAGGGCCTATCAGACCAGTGCTATTCTCAATGCCATTGTTGTCGACAGAAGAGTAATTAAAATTACCACCAAATGCGATATAAGTATTGTTATCCTTGATTTTACCAATCAGTAAATTGGCATTGATATTGGATTGATTAAAATTATCCTGATCTCTAAAATTCCCGTTGAATGATCCGCTAACGATTCTTCTTCCTGCTAGCGGGGATTCTTCATTCTGACCTTGCACTGAAAAACAGATGATGGATGCAAATAAAATTAAAAATAAGTGTTTCATAGTTATAGTATGTATTTGTTTAAATGAGACATCAACCATTGATGACTTTTACTTTTTAGTATTCGTAACGCCCTCTAAAATGTTCTGAAAATTAAACAATTGGAGGTTATGAATATTATACCGTTATTTGTGATAAGATTTTTTATAAACTAATTTTTACGAATCATGAAAAAACTAAAGATCGAACAACTTCAGGTTAAAAGTTTTGTTGCAGACAACGAAGACGCAGATTTCGCGACTGTCAAAGGTGGCTCTGTTGGACATCACACGCATGTGAACCACCAATGCAGTCAGGCAGCCTGTTATTCTGAATATTGTGCGACAGTCAGAACCTGTCCGGGACACTGTGGATCCGTACCTTTGTAAAATCCACTCACCAAAAAATCCTGATAGAAATAGACATTATCACTTTAGACTACACATTAATCGATTTTCGACATTTTAAAGTTAACTTGTAAAGTCTAATTATGAATTCATAATTATGAATTGAAAACCTTAAAATGTTCGTCAGTTCAAACTAAAAAGATTTACAGTAAATCTGTTGTGATATCTTTTTCATATCGGGATTTTTTATAGTCGGTTATTTCGATCTTCATATCAGACACACTTATTTTCAAAATAGTTGACAGATCAAAACCTGAATAAAATTTTAATTTCTTCTTTTTTAAGCCTGGATACAGGCACAATCTGATCATCACTCATCAGCAGGTAGCCGCCATCTTTTTTCACATATTTGGCTACATAATTAAGATTAATCAGATGCGACTGATGCGACCTGAAGAAGGAAGAGTCCTGCAGTAATTTTTCATAAAAACCGAGATTTTTCGATAATAAAAGAGTTGATTGATCAGATAAAAACAGTCTGGTATAATTTGCCGATGCTTCCAGTCTTACGATATCTCCGATCTCAACAAAGTGAATTTCGTCCTGCGTATGCAAGGCAATTTTCCCACTTCCCTGGTCTTTTAGATTTTCTCTCAGCAAATCCAAAGATTCACTTTGATATCGCAGTTGATCAAGCTTATCCACTGCTTCTATTAACTCTTCAGGGTCGATAGGTTTCAAAATGTAATCCAATGCGCTGAATTTGATGGCTTTCAACGCGTAGGAATTGTAAGCGGTCACAAAAATTACTTTAAAATCGACCTGATCAATCTTTCTGAGTAAATCAAAGCCACTACCTCCTGGCATCTCAATGTCCAGAAAAACGACATCCGGTTTAATAGACTTCACCAGCAACAGTCCGTCTTCTATAGCTGCGGCCATACCTGCTACTTCAATAGATTCGCAGTGTTCATCAAGAAGCCTTGTCAATTGTTCCCGATTGTGATATTCATCATCAATGATAACTGCCTTATGCTTTTTCATTCTTCTGTTGGTATCGCAATCTCCACAACCACTCCACTGCCGTCTTTTCTGTTACTTACTTTCACAGATGCATGATGATCATAAATCTTATTTAAATAGTCCATTCTACTCCCACTCAAATTCAATCCCGAATTATGAACATTGCCACTAGGCAATCCTTTCCCGTTGTCCTTCACTTCGAATATAATCATTGAATTTTTCAAATAGATATCAATGATAATTTCTCCTTCAGTTTTTCCAAAAATCCCATGTATCACAGCATTTTCCACATATGGCTGAAGCAAAAGTGATGGAATAAGCATATCTCCGGAAACATTTTTATTGACATTGATAGCGTATTGGAACGGCATTCTCAGGTTTTCTAATTCGAGATAGTGGGTAATATTTTCCAGTTCAGCATTGAGGTCGTGAAACCCTGACTCGGATCTTTCCAAAACCATCCTCATCAATTTAGATAATTTATTGATGTATTGATTGGCTTGAGTGTTCTCACCCATGGAGACAAGGTTTTGAATGGCATTGAGGGCATTGAACATAAAATGTGGATTGAGTTGTGAACGAATGGCCTTCAATTCTGAATGGGCTAGTTGCTTTTGCCATTCAAGCTCTTTTTTGTCATTTTTCACTTTTCTTTGATAGAGCAGGAACACGATTGCTCCGATCACACTAAGTGCAAAAAAAACTATACCTGCGATACCCCCTATGGTCATCCACCAGGGTTTCATTATACTAAAAGAATATCTCAAGGTGTACTCCTCTCCTGCTCCTACAAAAGCCTTTAATACAAATTCATATCTTCCTGGTGGTAACTTACGGTAAGTTAGTTTTTTCACGCTTTCATTTTCATCTGCCCTTTTAAACTCTTCTTCGTAACCCGCCAGCCGCCAGACTGCCTCATCTCCTATGTCATCCGGGAAAAAAATAAAACTGTTCACATCAGTAGGAAATAATGGATTGATAGGCACACCATAGGCATCTATGCTTGTAATGTACTCTTCATTTTCCCAATCCGCATGATTAATCTTCCTATCAGATATAAGGCCATTAAAAGTAGTTTGTAAGAGCAGGTCTATGTCGTCAGCCGGTATCAGTGCCCTCAATTTCGGTTTCCGATAGTCAGTCTTCCAGATTATTTGAATCGAAGCATTATCAATTTTTCGTACTATCGTGATGGTGTCAATTTCTCCATCAGAAGAATTTATACTCATCATACTGCCCAGGTCTTTGACTTTTCCATTGGTAGAAAAGCGATAGATCAGACCCTCATTGGAAGGTACCGTGTCGTTGAATATAATCATTGAACTTCCCGAAGGAATCACCAGATCCTGCGGAATTCCCGAGCTATCGTAACCGCTGCATAATGAATCAATTGAATAAGATAGTCCCTCTTTGGTTACAATCATACCAATCGAAAAAGGTGATTTCGTGTAGTGAAACTGAGCATCAGCATGCAGGTGAATCAAGGTTACTAAAAGTGTGAATAATATTTTTTTCATCGCTTTAAAAGTTTTGTTTGCTGATGCAATCTTAAAACACCATCACCTGCTTATATCCGACTAATATATATTCTGTAGTTACCAATGTATATCTGACATTTCACAACAATATCGACATTTCAGAGTGATTAACTCTATCAATTAACCTCAAAAAACGAATCTAACCAGTCATCCGGAAAAAGACCCACAAGAATTTTGCGGCTTTCAAAGATCGAAATACTTTATATTCGCCTTTAAAATGTAGGACTTTTGAAAACATTGAAACCTGGCACTAGATAATCCAATGATCGCATCAATCAAAAAGACCTGGCAAGAGAAACCGCTACTTTTGATCACAATCCTCGCCATTGTGATAAGGCTTATCTCACTAGTATTTGCAACCGGTTATGGGTATCACGACGACCATTTTTTAGTCATCAGGCCTGCCCAGAGTTGGCTGGAAGGTGTTGACTTAAACTACATGATCGTAGAATCGGAAGATGGAAAGATTAGCGGGCGCAGCATATTATACCCTGTACTGCACTTTCTGTTATTCGGATTGCTTGAATTATTAAACATCAGCTCCCCTGTTGGTAAGATGTTTGTTGTAAGATTGTTACATCTTTTACTTTTCACTGTGGGAATCCGATGGGCCTACAGACTTTCTCTGCTTTTAACCACAGAAAAACATGCCAAATACATCGGCATTATTTTAGCAGTTTTCTGGATGTTTCCGCAGATATCAGTAAGGACGCTGGTGGAAGTAGTGCCTATTCCGCTAATGATGCTTGCTTCTTTATACACTGTTAAGTACTTAAGGCAATCTGCTAGTATTCGGTATATCTGGATGGCAGGTATGCTTCTTGGAGTCTGTTTTTCATTGCGCTATCAGACCGTATTTTTCGCAGGTGGACTTGGTTTAGCCTTGCTAATTACTGGTAAATGGAAGCAAATGCTGGTAATGGCGTTGGGCGTCCTGATCCCGATTGTACTCATCCATGGAATCGGCGACTACTTCATTTGCGATTTTCCTTTTTGTAAAATCTGGTATTATGTCGAATACAACATCATCTATTCCCAGAGTTACTTTACCGAGCCCTGGTATTTTTACACACTCATCATCTTAGGTGTTTTATTGCCGCCATTAAGTTTTTTCCTGTTTTTTGGATTCATCAGAGCAGGTAAAGTTGATATCGTATTGTGGAGTGGCACTTTGTGCTTTTTGATTTTTCATTCCCTGTTTCCCAACAAACAGGAACGTTTTATTTTTACCATCTTGCCTCACATGATAATTCTCGGATACATCGGCTGGAAGCAGTTTGCAGTAAGCTCTTCTTTTTGGCAAAGGAAGAAAAAACT
>JBCBHL010000332.1:0-8267 GCA_038525605.1 Bacteroidota bacterium | reverse complement strand
CGAAGCATTTAAAGTAATTAAAGATAAATTGAGCTCCGGCGTCTATGCGAAAGCAGGAATTGAGGGAGCAAATGTTCTAAATTAATGTAAAAAAGTGGGCTAACTTTAAATATTTAAACATTTTATTTATATTGCCCAACAAATGATTATCAGTAACCTTAAATAAATTTTTAGTATGAAAAGATTCGAACAAGTTAGAGATTTGATTATGTCTTTAGAGGATGATTTCTCTAAGTTCTACGATAAAGAAAATCAAGCTGCAGGAACAAGAGTGAGAAAAGGAATGCAAGAGCTTAAAAACTTATCTCAAGAGATCAGAGTAGAAGTACAGGATATAAAAAACAAGTCTTAATTTTATATTAAGAATCAAAAAATATACAAGAAGAGTAGCGAGAGCTACTCTTTTTTTTATGCCTTTGCTGCTCTATTCATGATCAACTTTCAATTATCGCACTACAGTAATAATAGAGATTTCCTTTAAAGATGCTGGTTTTTCTCGTTATTCTGAAAGCTAACCCAATTGATTGTTTATTTTCAGGAGAGGTATTCAACCAGTTTTGCTCTTTCATCTTTCATTCAGTAAACTATGAACCATTCGAATCAAAGAGCAACAGCTCATTCCTTTTCGAATTTCACCTTGATTGCTTAAGCTCTCAGGACTTATTTTGATTAATCGAATATTCTTCCACCGGTGAGTACCTTTTTAGCTTGATATTGTTTTTTAAAATTTAATCACTTCCAAAATATCATTGTTTCAATGTAAATTTGATCAGTGAATAGAAATTGATAGTACTTTTTGATGTGAAGTCTATCAATGTAAAAGGAGAAGCAAACAAACCGGAAACAAGACAAAAAACAGAGACTTTATTTATGCAATTTTCAGTAAAACAGATTGGAGAATTACTAAAAGCAGAAATCGATGGAGATGAAAACGTTCAGATTTCTTCCTTGTCAGAGTTGCAAAATGCTGGTGAAGGAGATATCTCTTTTTTTTCTAATAAAAAATATGAAAGTCTGCTTTACGAATCCAAAGCATCTGCAATTCTGGTTCCAAAGGATTTTGAGCCTGACAAGCAGCTAGCGGCGGTTTTATTGAAAGTAGAAGATTCTTACAGCTCGTTTGCGCAATTGCTGATGATGGCTGAGAGTTACATAGTGCCTGAAAAATCCGGAATAGAACAGCCTTCCTATATATCCGATTCTGCAACTGTCGGCGAAGATTGCTATGTGGGTGCTTTTGCTTACATTGGCGCGAATGCTAAAATTGGACGAGGAACAAAGATTTATCCAAATGTTCATATAGGGGAGAATGTTACAATTGGAGAAGATTGTATTCTGTATCCCGGCGCGCATGTGATGTTCAATTGCCAGTTAGGTAATCATGTAACGCTGCATAGTGGTGCAATAATTGGCGCTGATGGTTTCGGGTTTGCGCCCCAAAAAGATGGTTCGTATATCAGAATACCACAGATAGGAAATGTTATTTTAGAAGACTTTGTAAGCATCGGAGCTAATGCTACAGTTGACAGAGCCACTGTTTCCAGCACCATTATTCATAAAGGTGTTAAATTGGATAATATGGTGCATATCGCACACAATTGTGAAGTAGGCGATCATACCGTAATGGCCGCTCAGGCAGGAATTGCGGGTTCGGTAACTATTGGGAAGAATTGTATGTTCGGAGGCCAGTCAGCGCTTAGCGGGCATATCTCCATCGCTGATAATAATAAAATTGGGCCAAAAAGCGCGTTGATGGTTAATGTGAAAGATGGTGGTAATAGTTTCTTAGGTTCGCCGGGTGTTGATGCCAGAGATTTTTTCAGAATACACGCTAGTTCCAAAAGACTTCCTGACCTGATAAAAAAAGTACAGCAGCTAGAGAAAAAACTGGAGGAGTAAGCATCGTCAAATGAAAGCGTGGATTGATAATTATAACACTTGGATACCTGAGACAAACCCTGACAAACTGAAAGAGCTTTTCGAGGAAATGTTGCAGAATGCAGGTTTTGGGATTCTAAACTTTATGCAGCATAGTTTTCAGCCAATCGGCTGGACAGGTATTTGGTTGCTGGCAGAAAGTCATTTGGCGCTTCATACCTTCCCTGAAGAAAACACTACATACGTGGAACTTAGTAGCTGCAACAAAGAAATGTATGAAGATTTCCTGGTTTTAATTCAAAAGTATAAAAGTGAACTGGAAAGCGACTAAAAAACTAATCATGGTAACGATTGATCGGGCTCCTACTAAGGAGCATCGCCTCAGTCGTATGTTCGATATTTTTATCATGGTACTCATTGTATTAAATGTAGTTGCTGTCATATTTGAAACAGTCAATGCGATCAGTGTGCGGTTTCATCACTTCTTCGTTGTATTTGAGTTTTTCTCTGTAATGGTATTTTCATTCGAATATGCATTGAGAGTATGGGCATGTACCTCACTGAAGAAATATGCCCATCCGGTTTTTGGAAGGCTCAGCTATATTTTTACATTGGGTGCATTGATCGACTTACTAGCGATTTTGCCATTTTACTTACCTCTCGTGCTCAGCCTGGATGGAAGATTTTTAAGGATTCTGAGATTATTCAGATTGTTTCGATTGTTCAAGCTAGGGAGGTATAGCAGCGCCTTCAAAATGATTGAAAATGTATTGAATAACAGAAGAAGTGAATTGTCAATTTCTGTAGGAATTATCTTGTCGATGCTGGTAATCGCTTCCAGTATGATGTATTTCATTGAGAATGAGGCTCAACCAGAAAAATTCAGCAGCATTCCTGAAACTATGTGGTGGGGTGTTGCCACACTTACCACCGTAGGCTATGGAGATGTTTATCCAATTACACCATTTGGACAGCTATTTGGAGCTGTGATCGCAATTTTAGGCGTTGGAATGTTTGCTTTACCAGCCGGGATTATAGCCGCTGGTTTCGAAAGAGAATTATCAGAACGGGAGAAAAAAGAGAAAAAGGAAAAAAATAAAGTAAAGAAAAGTGAAGCTTAGAACTGCTGGGTTTTTGTTGATTCCTGCTTTCTGCTGTGGGGTGCTTCTCACATTCCTGATCGGCTGGGTTACACCATTTTCTGAATCAGTCACATTTGATATTGTTTACCTGGCATTGGCTTTTGGTTTTGGGGTATTGCTGCGAAAATTGTTGAAAGTGAAATTACCCAAAGCAGTTAATTTGGTTTTTGTGATGGTAGCAGCACTATTACTTTTAAAAGGCCAAACCTTTCTATATTTCCTAACCACAAACTTTTACTGGGGATGGTCAGTCCTCTGGCTATTGGGTCTTATCATCGGAATCCTATACCAATCCGGCTTGCGAATGAGTGCGGTCTTGTCTTTTGTTTCCGGTCTCCTAGGTGGTTATTTGCTCTTTGATAACTCAATATTCATTTATGTGCTGATTATTTCTTTGCTGGTATACTTATGGCAGGTAGATTATAGAATTGCTTTCAAAATTATGGTTTCAGTATTAGTGCTGGCCGTAACGGTACTGTCAATCGATGAAAAAGTACCGCTATCGAAAAGACAAAAGAAGTTTTCTGATCTGATTATTTTCTCAGACTTTACAAGGGAAAACAAGATTGATGTCACCACCTGGAAGGGCAATTACTGGTACTATGTCAATGATCAAAACAGGCTTAGTTCTGTTGATGATTACCTCTATCATGAGCCGATGGTACATCCGGCCATTACTTTTCACAAGGGAGCTAAAAAAGTCCTGATATTAGGCGGAGAATTAGGAGGTACTATCAGGGAAGTGTGCAAGTATGATCAGCTCGAAGAGATTCTGGTAGTCCCTGAGGATTATGACCTGATAGCAAAAGTGAAAGACAACCGACTATTTGATGGACTTTCGGGAAATGCATGGAACGATCCAAGAATCAAGGTCGTGGATTGGGACTTATTAGATTTTTTGGAGAAATCGGGAGAAAAATTTGATGTGATTATATCGGATTTACCGGATCCTAACACCCTGCTCCGCAATCAATACTATACGGTTGAGTTCTTTAAGCTTTGTGCTGCAAGGCTCAATACCGATGGTACTTTTGTTACTCAGGCAGGAAGTCCTTACTTTGCGACAAAAGCCTATTATTCAATAATTAAAACGATGAATGAGGCCGGATTTTATACTGTACCGTTTCACAATCAGATTCTGACAATGGGGGAATGGGGTTGGGTTTTGGGTGCGAAAGAGAACATAACTGTTGACGCAGTTGCAGCTCTGGAGTTCTCGAACGTACCAGTCAACTGGATTAACCAGGAAGCTATGAAAATGATGCTGAGTTTTGGGAAAATCACCGTTGATACAACAAATACTCAAATCAATACGATTAAAGAGCCTGTAACTCATCGATACTATACGGCCGGTAACTGGTCTTTCTAATAATGAAAAGTGATCATCGAAATATATGGTTGTTTAACAAGACAATTGATCTCTGGTTGGTATTTTTACCAGTCTGGCTGATCTGGATTGTATGTTTTGTGCTGCCGGAAGATGTTCTACAACAAGAGGTGTCAGTTTGGGTTTGGCTTATTTTTGTCATAGGAATCGATGTTAGCCATGTCTGGTCTACCATTTTCAGAACCTACGCGGATCGGGAGGAATTCAATAATCATAAAAAATTACTGTTATCAGCACCCGTAATTGCTTTTACATTATTTTTTGTGATATCAGGATTTTCTCAGCCATTATTCTGGCGAGTGCTGGCCTATATTGCTTTGTATCATTTTATTAAACAGCAATATGGTTTTATGAGGATATATAAGGCCAAAGCCAAAGACTTTAAATCAAAGATTATCAAAGATGAATGGATCATCTATACAGGAATGATCTATCCGGTAATCTACTGGCATTTGACAGATAGGCGTAATTTCTCATGGTTCGTAGATGGAGATTTTCTGAACTTATACCATATACTTTCCGACCTGCCGATGGATGTAATCTTCTGGATTACAAATGCTATTTATTGGATTTTGATAGTAAGTTGGTTAATTCAGGAGATTATCCTAAAGTCTATCTTCCTATATGGTAAAATACTCTGGGTTCTAACCACAGCTATCAACTGGTACCTCGGAATTGTATATTTCAATTCCGACCTGGTTTTTACGATTACGAATGTTGTGGCACATGGAATTCCATATCTTGTTTTAATACTTTTCTATGTGGAAAGAAAGAAAGAAATACAATCCGATACTTCGCAATTAAGAAAGCAGAAAAGACTGATAATCAGGATCACATTGATGATTTTGATTGTGTTAATTTTAGCTTTTGGAGAAGAGTATTTTTGGGATATGTTGATATATCGTGAACGTGAATGGATATTTGAGGCAGTGATTCCTTTTCCTCTTGAAGCATTCTCAAACCGATGGTGGCAGGCGTTTGGAATCGCTTTATTGACCGTTCCACAAGCGACACACTATATTATTGATGGTTTTATCTGGAAGAGTGGCCCTAAAAACCCACACCTCAAAAGTGTTTTGATGAATGAATAGAAGGAAGTTTATTGCAGGAATGGCCACTTTACCAGCCTTGCCATTATTACTTAAATCCTGTGACTGGGTGACGGAAGACTTGCCGTTTCCTATTCAATTGCACAGCGATAGGAAGACAGGTCATTTGATTTTTGAGAGCAATAATTTTCCTGTCGGTAATAAAGAGGAAGTTAAAACACTGATCGTTGGAGGTGGAATTGCAGGTCTGAGTGCTGCATCCGTACTCAATCACCAGGATTTTCTTTTGTGTGAATTATCAGATAGGTTGGGAGGTACCTCAGCAGCATTGGATTACAACGGCCTAAAACTTGCTCAAGGGGCACACTATGATCTGGAATATCCTGCAAACTACGGCAATGATGTACTGTCACTGCTGGAAAATACGGGCTTGATCGAATATGTCAAATGGAAGGATAGCTGGCGGTTTACTGACGAAAGTCACATCATTCCGCATGAGCTAAAAAACCAATGTTATCAGGATGGTAAGAAACGTTCCGATGTTTTGGCAGAAGGGGGTATGAAAAATGAGTTTTTCGCCTTGATGGATCGTTATGCTGGGAAAATGCCTATGCCTACCAGATTGATACAGCAGGATCTAAAGCATCTGAATAACATCACATTTCTCGATTTCCTCAAAGGAAAAATGTCAATCGATGAATCTTTCATCAGAGGACTTCATTACCATATGCTCGATGACTGGGGAGGCACTGCCAATCAGGTTTCGGCGCTTGCCGGGATTCATTACTTTCAATGCAGGCCTTACTATAAAGAGGTAAACGAGCTCTTTTCTCCACCTCAGGGCAATGATTATTTCGTTCAGAGTTTAGCTGAAAAATTACCTCAGGACCACCTGAAGTTGAATAGGCTGGTTAAAAAGCTTACCTACAAAAATAATTTCTGGGAGGCTGATGTAATAGATGTTACTAAAAGACAAATCACAAAAGTGAAGGCCAAACAGGTTGTATATGCCGGTCAGAAGCATGCTTTAAAATACGTATTACCGGAGTACTACCCATTGTTTGAAACAAATGAATATGCTCCCTGGATTGTGCTGAATGTTGTTTTGAATAAGCCCTTTCAGTCATTTGGTTTTTGGCAGAACGAGTTCTTGGCCAAGGATCAGACGTTTTTAGGGTTCATCGATTCTTCAGCGCAGTATAATCGAATTCAGGACAGACAAGTGTTGACAGCTTATTATTGTTTGCCTTCGGCTTCCAGAAAGAATCTGGTCAATGTAGAGAAGAATAAAACGGCAATTGTCAACCAAACAATCAAATACATTTCTGACTATTTTGGAGAATCGATTACCCATAGGATTGAATCCGCTTTTATCAATACAATGGGGCATGCCATGCCAATTCCAAAACCTGGGTATTTATTTCAGAATAAATCTGCTGTAACGCTTTCAAAAGGGCTTGTTTTTGCTGGTGTTGATCATCACAGGTTACCGCTATTGTTTGAAGCGATAGACTCAGGACTGGAAGCTGTAAAAGCTTTGAATAAAGTGGAATTAAGCTGAAAGTCTCCCGAAAAGCAGCCAAATTGCATAGAATCGATAGTTAATATTTGAAATAATCACTCAGGCAATTTTTTTTATTTAAATTGAACATTTTTGAAATTGTTTTTCTTAAAGCCTAAAACTTTTGAGCTTCGACCAATTTAATTTTCATGCAGACCTAATGGAAGGACTGGACATGATGGGATTCAAAGATCCAACACCAATACAGGACAAATCAATTCCGATTATACTGGAAGGCAAAGATTTGATTGCATGTGCACAGACTGGAACTGGAAAGACAGCAGCTTTTGTGTTGCCAACTCTTAGCAATATTGCCAAATCAGATAATAAAAAGATTAGTGCCCTTATTTTGGCACCCACAAGAGAGTTGGTCTTACAGATAGACCAACAAATTGAAGGTTTCTCATATTTCACCAATGCAAGCTCCATAGCAATTTACGGAGGAGGAGATGGTGTCGCATGGTCTCAACAAAAAAAGGCAATAGAGAAGGGTGTTGACATTATTGTAGCTACTCCCGGCAGGTTGATTGCTTTGATGAATACTGTTTCTGAATATTTCAGTGATTTGAACTACCTGATCCTTGATGAGGCGGACAGGATGCTGGATATGGGTTTTGCAGATGATATTCTCAGGATTGTAAATCAAATTCCTAAGCAGAGACAAACTATTATGTTTTCTGCAACTATGCCACCTAAAATCAGACAGTTTGCCAAGCAACTGCAAAATGATCCTGAAGAGGTGGCGATTGCCATTTCAAAACCAGCAGCTGGTATATCTCAGAAGGCATTTATGACCTATGAAGAGCAAAAGCTACCCCTTTTAGAGTTTTTCCTGAAATCCGGCTATTTCGATTATGTGATAGTTTTTGCTGCCACAAAACTAAAAGTTAGCCAACTTTACAAATCTGCGAAAAAGATGAAACTTCCGGTAGAAGCTTTTCATTCCGGCCTAGACCAATCCGAAAGAGAAGACATCCTTCGGGCGTTTAAAGCAAGGAAAGTAAAGATTCTGATTGGTACAGATATACTTTCGAGAGGTATTGATGTGGAAGGGATCAATTTGGTGGTAAATTACGATGTCCCTGGCGACCCTGAAGATTACGTACATAGGATCGGTAGAACTGCCAGGGCAGATACGACCGGTGAGGCAATTACCTTTATCAATGAAAAAGATCAGCAGAAGTTTTCAAGAATAGAAGAACTGATCGAAAGGGAAATCATGAAAACTACCAGCTTGCCTGCAAGGCTGG
>JBCBHL010000331.1:0-8275 GCA_038525605.1 Bacteroidota bacterium | reverse complement strand
AGTAAAGACAAAAAACTGTCATCTTTCATCTTTGCTCTTTATTCTTTTATCTTTATGTAAATTATTTATTCACGGAGAAAATCGCAGAGAAGATTGGTGATATCTCTATCGGTTCCAATGGTCAGGTAATCGAGCAGCTGAGGGCTATTTTCTCAGTGAATAAATAATTTACATAAAGATAAAAGAATAAAGAGCAAAGATGAAAGATGACAGTTTTTTGTCTTTACTCTTTTGATCTGATTTTTTATTTGAAATTGGCTGATTGCTGATAAATGAATAGGCTACATTTCGCATCAATGGTATTGATCAAACACTATTAGGATTATTATCAGCATGAAATCAGAGTCTTTTGTCTTTTATCTATTGTCTTAAATCTAAAGAATTATGCAAACTCTGGAAAGATATTTAATGGATGCTGAAAAGGCATTTCAAGAGCAGGAGTTTTTGCAGGGCAAAGAATTCCTGGAGTATGCGTTGGCAGAAGAGCCGACCTATGGTAAAGCACATAGCCACATGGGATGGCTGTATCTATACCACTTAAATGATTATGAAAAGGCAGAGTCTCATTTAAGATTAGCTTTAAAATATTCCGCTAAGTATAGCGCTATTTATCAGCATATGGCGACTTTATTGTTTGATGCCAGAAGACTTGACGAGCATGAAAGTTTGCTGGAGGCAGCTATGCAGGTAACTGGTGTGCCACCATCTTTCATTTTCAATGATTTTGGTAGAAATCGTGAAGTGCAGGGCAGGTACAAAGAAGCTATTAAGCTGTATAAACTGGGAATTCAGAATAGTCTTGATAGTCATGAAATAAGTGTGATCAGAGACAATATTCAAAGATGTAAACAGAAAAGATGGAAGTTTTTGTTTGGTTGAATAGATTCTTTATCACGCATTATAATTGCACCGTCAATTTCATCCTCTCTCAATAGCTATTGGGAGAGGACGATTGAAACAATCAAAGGTCTTTTATCCTCCGAAACTTTAGTGTAGGAGGGTATGTCTAACGTCTATTATTTAAAATCTAATATCTATTAAAATGAAATACATCATACAAATACCTCCGGGTGATCGCGATTTGCGCACCCTTGTAATTCTGTAATTTCTGCCAGAAAGCGCAATTCTATTCCCGGCAGAAATCATTTAACGGAAGTAATCGCGAAAAATTGGAAGTGACCGCTTTTCAATGTTGACGACATTTTCAACGGTTGTTGAAATGGCATATCGTCGCACTGGAAAGGGCGCTGTTCAATAAGAGAACGCATGCGATTATTTCTGATTCATTTATTGATTTAACCCCGAATAGGTATGCTACCTTCAGAAATAGCGTTTTTGATGGAAACATTAGAGGCGAAGCAAAACGACTATTATTACTTTAAAGATAAATATGCACTTGATGTATTGGCTTTAAGCCTCAAAGATCAGTTGTCTGTATCCGAACTGAAAAGATCTCCTTTGGGTTTTTTAACCAATAAAAAATCGGTTTCAAAGGTGTTGGCTAAGGAAGGAAACGGTTCGGTTTCCTGTCATCATTTTGAAAATGTTTTTTCAGAGGAAAGTGTGAAATTTTCTGTCTCGCTTGGCAAGTGGGGCAAGTTTGATAAGCACCTACACGATGACTGGTATCAGACGTCACGAAATGGTGAAAATCTGGTTTTGCAGCTCAATTTTGACAAAGAGCATTTGCATGAGTATTTTCGGTTGATTGATCCTGAGAAAGATTCGCATCCTTTTATGTACGATTGTCATCCTGTTTTGAAAAAGTCCGGATTTACGCTGGCATGGGCCAGGCTGGATGTAGACTTGACATCCGGAGAAGTGTTGATTGAAGAAATCCAAAACGATTGGATCCGGGAGGCGAAGGATTCCATGGTCTCTGCGAAAAAGGAACTTGAGAAAGAGGCTAAACGCGAGAAATCCAAACAAAGGCAATTGAAATGGGCAAAGGATGAAATCGACTATTTTGAAAATTCGCTGAAAGACTATGTCAAAATTTGGGATGAGGCCATGCTGAATCTGGCAATTCAATTTGCGGTGAAAGAACTGGGATGCTATAAAATCTACTATCATACTTTTGATAGTGGCAATCTTTTGAAAGGGTTGAAGTGGGGTTGTAAGCCACCAAAATCACTATATACTAAACTTCCCAGACGATTTGGTTTTCAGCTGACAGATGAAGCGCCTGCATTGCTGCGAAATAATAAAAAACTGAGGAAAAAGCTGAGAGATAATCAACTCAGCTGGTTTTTGATGCAGTTTTAGTCGTCAAACATAAAACAACAATCAGATGCCGATTGTGATAATATCCAGTCATTCTAACTTATCTGAATGGCTGGACTCTTTTGTTTGTAGCAGGCTTAAGAATTCATTCTCGCGATTGTATAACCAAACATTAAAGTCCGATTATTAGTAAATTTGATGCAATGGAAAATCATGAGGAACAAATCGAGTTGATTATTGATGACCTGAAGGCGGGGAAGGATCATACTGAAATAAAGCAAGACCTACTGAATACTGGCGTAGATGAAGCAATTGCTGCTGCATTGATTAAAACCGCCGATAGCATTTACCTCGATGATTTGTTAGTGAGGCAGCCTGTACGAAAGCCTCTTATTTCCAGAAAAACAATTGGAGTGCTGCTGATTTTCTTAGGTGTAATGGTAACAATTTTTACTTACATCAGAGCTGATGATGAAGGTGGTGTGTATGTAATCTGGTACGGTCCGGTGTTGGCTGGGATAGGTTTTCTTACTGCTCGAAGTAAAAGCAGACTTCAGGCAATCAGGGAAACATTTAAGAGCCCGTATGATAAATGGAGACGCTAGTTTGGTAGTGCAGAAATGATATTGAGATTCTGTCCTAAAGTACCTGCATCAGGCGGAATAAATCCGCGCGGTAGGTTTTACCAATTGGGATGCTCTTGCCACTGATTTCCAGTGAGTTGCCGATGATCATATCTACATAATTTATGTTGATGATATAGGATTTGTGTACGCGGCAAAAGTAATTATCCAATAATTTCTCTTCCACATTCTTTAGGGTATGGCTGATCACATACTCTTTCCCGTTTTCAAGCATAATTCTGGTGTAATTATCCTCCCCTTTGGCATACATGATCTGTGTACCTTCCACTGGTTTTAAAGCTCCTGAATCCCTCACGAATATTCTCTCATAATTTGACGATAATTCTTTGCTCTCACCAGTTGCAAAAGGTTCTCGCTTCTTCAGTGCCAATCGTACATTGATCAACACTTCTTCCTTTCGGAAGGGTTTGACAATATAGGCGCTGGGGCCGACTTTTTCTGCCATTTTCAGTGTGTGATCATCATAATAGGAGGTCACAAAGATAAAGGGCGTGCCTTCTTCGAGATTCTGCGCAACATCGATCCCACTGAGGCTTCCCTTGATATTGATGTCTAAAAGTACCAGATCTACAGAGTTTTCTCGTAGTGCTTCAAGGGCGCAGTTTCCATTGTCGAATGGACCAATCACTTCATAATCTGCACTTGTCAGGGTCATGCGCAAGTCGTCTGCAATAATGGATTCGTCTTCTACTACCAGAATTTTACTTTTCGCCATCTAATCTGAAATTTATTGCTACTGATGTCCCTTGTCCGTTAGTGTAGGTAACAGATCCGTTCATAGATTTTGTCAATGTCTTGATCAGATGGGAGCCATAGGACTCTTCGTCACTATTGTTTTTCATCCCGATACCATTATCCGCGACAGACAGTTTTACGTCGTTATCGTGTTTTTCCAGGCTAATTGAAATAGCAGGTTTTTTATCAAAGTCAGAAGGGAAAGCATGCTTCAATGAGTTAGTCGTAATCTCATTGACCAGCAATCCGAGATTCACTGCATATTCGGAAGAGATTTCGAATGAAGCGATGTCTATTTCAAAATCTATCGGTTGATTTTCATCGCTGAAAGAATCTTCTAATGAACTGATCAGATTTTCCAAATAGAGTTCGGTATCTACAACAGTCGCATCATTGCCTTTGTATAGATTCTGATGAACCATTGCCATACTCAAAACCCTTGATTGAATATTATCAACAGCTTTCTTCGCATGACCATCTTTTAGATACACTGACTGGATGCTGAGTAAGCTGGAGACAATCTGCAGATTGTTTTTAACCCGGTGGTGGATTTCCCTCATCAACAATTGATTTTTATTGAGCGCATCGTTAATAATTTCATTTTTTTCCTTCAGCTGATTATTCGACTGACTTTTCAGGCTGTAAAAACGATATAAGACAAATACCAGAACGGCCAGAAATATGAGTCCGATTACCATAAACAGTTGCGTCAGTTTTTTCTGTTCGATATCTGCATTCAGCGCAAATTTCTCTTTTTCAAAAGCAAATGAGATGGAGTCTTTTTCCTGATCAAAAGCAAAACTTAGTTCACTTTCTGTCAGTTGCCTCGTCAAGTCTTCATTGAAAAGGGTATCAGATATTTGCTGAAATTTCTCATGAAAAGAGAGTGCTTTTTGGTAATTCCCAGTGGTTTTATAAAGCAGATAAAGTCCTTCAATGGCATCTTTTTCCTGCTCTTTTTGTTGGCTTTCATCGGCAATCTTTTGCGAGAGAGATAGTCGATCTTCGCTCAGCGAGTAATTCCCTTCCGAAAGCGCAATTAACCCTAAAGTATGTAATGAAATGGCTTTGGGAGTCGGGTCACTTATCTCTTGTGAAAGCTCATATGCCATTTCACCGTAGTATTTTGCAGAATCTAACTTTCCAGTCTCATAATAAGCTTCAGCTAAACCAGCAGCGTAGTATGAATTTGTACCAGCATCAGGATTTTCGATGATAATATCAAAAGCCTTTTTGTAAAAGTTGATTGCGTCTACGTATGATTTCTTTTTAATGTAAGAAAGCCCGATATTTCCCAGAGCACTTGCAACATTTCCTATATCCTTGTTTTTCTTATGAAATAGTAGCGCCTTTTCGTAGAACACGATAGCTTCGTCAAACTCTTTCTGATTGTATTTTATGACGCCAATATTGAGGTAGGTATTCCCCACACTGATGGTATCGTTTAGTTTAATCTTTAGTTCCAAAGACTGTTGAAATGCATGTAAACTATTGACATAATCACTTCTGATGAGGTAGATTAATCCGGAATTGTTGAGCACCTTTGATTTAATCATATCATCTGCATAATCCAATGCCTCATTGTAGTAGGATAGAGCACTATCCAGTTTTCCCAGAATATGATGAGCAACCCCGATGTTATACAGACTTCTTCTAATGCCATGATCGTAATTTCTCTTTTTTGCAATTGCTAAAGCTTTTTGGGAAAAGAAAATTGCAGAGTCCGGATTACGGGTAAGTTGAGTCAATTGGATGAGGGCATCAGCAGTTCTGATATCATCCTTATCTTCAGCGATAATCTGCATCAGACTATCTTTTACCTGAGAATAGGATAAAGCAGTTGTCAGGATGACTAAAAATAGTGAGAAGATTACTTTTTTATTCATTGATGCTCTGTGGTACCTAAAGTTAATCAGAAAAATTTGATTTAATAACCTCTGTAAATAGTCTGTTCCCTCAGAAAACAGGTCATTGCCTCGGCCTCAGTTTCATTTCATACTCAAAGTAGAGATTTTCATTTCAAATTTTATTATTCATATGAAAAAAATAACTACCAACTATTGTTTTGTAATGATGCTGATGCTGTTTTTGAGTTATTCTCAAATCTCAGCTCAGGAAGTTACTTATGGCCTTACTTTCGAGGTGTTGAACGGTACATTGGATGAATCTTCAGCATCAGTAATCACCGATCCGGAAGGGGTTCGCTTCAGTGACGATGGCCTTACCTTATTTGTTTTGGATGGTCCCAATGACAGAATTGTGCAGTATGCCCTGGGAACAGCCTTTGAAATTTCCTCGGGATTGACCAATGAAGGTAATCTCAATGTAACAACAGACGAAGGTCTGCCACTTGGATTTACTTTTAATGACGATGGCACCAAACTCTATGTGGTTGGCGCTTTCGATGCAGCTGTCAATCAGTACTCACTTAGTAGTGCTTTTGATGTTACCTCAGGAGTAACCTTTGACGGTCTTTCTGCAAGCTTTTCATCTGATGAAGACGCACCAACAGCTATTGTTTTCAATGCTGATGGCAGTAAAATGTATATATCAGGGATCAACTCCGGGGAGGTGCATCAGTATTCATTGACAACAAACTTCGACGTAACTGATGGCTACACCTCGGACGGTACTTCTTTTGATCTTGCTACTACGGAGACTGCACCGGAAGACATTGCTTTCAGCTCTGATGGGATGAAACTTTTCGTAATTGGCTCAGGAGGCGATGAAATAAATCAGTTTTCTCTTACTACCGCATTCACTGTTACCTCTGGTGTATCTGCTGATGGCGTACTAGACTTAAGTGCAGTCGATGGAGAACCGAATGGTATGACCTTCGGAAGAAACGGTAGCAGCCTTTATTTTGTTGGTGCCGGAAATGATGAAGTATATCAATATAATCTGGATATTGGTGGTTTTTCCGAATCAGGTGCCAACGACGGATCAGTTGATGGCTCTTTGACTGTGAAGGTGACAGGAGAGACTTTTTCGAGTGCTGGAAGTACACTGACTGCAACGACTGACTATGCGATCAATAATCTACCTTCGGGTTTGATGCCTACAATAACCGTGGCAGCTGATGGTGCTTCGGCTGTATTGACATTAGCCGGAAATGCGACTAATAATCTCACTTTCAACGATGTCACCAGTTTGAATTTCACCTTTACTGACGCGGCTTTTACTGGCGATGATGTGTCAGTAGTTTCCAATGCTGTTGCTGCTGAGAGCTTTGTTAGAGTCGATTTTGACGGAGTTCCTGTCATCACCTACGGAGATCCTTTCTTGATTCCTGAAGAGATCGACATTACATCTAGTTACGAACTACCAAGTGCGTTGTCCAACACATTAGGCGTTGCTTTCAGTAATGATGGTTTTAAGATGTTTCTGCTGGACAACACCACAAATAGCGTCCACCAATATGGTCTGTCGGAGGCGTTTGATATCAGTTCTACTGTTACCGAAGAGGGTGATTATCTGGTTGAAAGCCGGGATGACACACCAACAGATATTGCATTTAATGACGATGGTACCAGAATGTTTATAGTAGGTACTGAAAACGAATCGGTTTATCAATTTACTCTGGGAACGGCATTTGATATTACAGGATCAGTTAGCTATAATGGCTTATATGTTTTGTCAAGCAGGGAGTCGAACCCTACTGGAATCACATTCAATAATGACGGAACCAAAATGTATATAGTTGGAACGAATGGTCAGGAGGTGAATCAGTTTCGTTTGAATACGGCATATACCATCACTGGTGGTGTTGTACATGAGGCAGTAGAAAGTATCAGTTCAAAAGAGACGGCACCACAGTCTATTGCTTTTAATGATTTAGGTGATCAGATGTATATCATCGGGTCTATCGGTGATTCCTTACTGGTCTATGATCTTTCTACAGACTTTGCAGTGACTTCAGCAACTCACGCTTTCAGTCTCGGATTGGGGCACGACGCACCTGCCGGAATTGCTTTCAGTGATCGTGGGGATCAATTTTTTGTGGTCGATGCATTAGCAGATGAACTATATCGATATAATCTACCTGCGGAAATATTTGAAGAATCAGCCAGCAATGATGGTAGTATCAGTGGTGCTGTAACGATCACTATCAGCGATGAAACTTTTACCTCTGCCGGTGGCACACTTACTGAATCTACTGATTATACTATCACAGGAATTCCTGATGGACTCACAGAATCAATTGCAGTCGCTGCTGATGGCGAATCCGCCACTTTGACCCTCTCGGGAAATGCTGAGAACAACTCAATCGCCAGAATAGCTGATATTTCCATCGATTTTACAGATGCTGCATTTTCTAATTTTGATGCAAACGATATTGAGGGAGCAGCTAATGGGAACTTTGAAGTCTTTTTCAACTTCATCGAAAATCCGACTATCACCTACGGACGTAGTTTTGACCTGACACAAGGTGCTTCGCTGGAAGGTTTTCTGGATGCTGGAGATCAGGAAAATGATCCATATGGAATGCAATTAAGTACCGATGGAAGTAAATTGTTCATAGTAGGTAAACAAGGTGATGACGTAAGCCAGTATTCATTATCCGAAGCTTTTAATGTCATAACAGGTGCAACTTATGATGACAGATTCAGAGTATTCGATCAGGACAGACAGGTTGAAGATGTGGTCTTTTCACCTGATGGAACCGCAATGAC
>JBCBHL010000330.1:0-8354 GCA_038525605.1 Bacteroidota bacterium | reverse complement strand
ATGAAACAGATATCCCTTGTAAGCAATTTCCAATTTGCCAACTGCTTCAAAAAATTGCTCCACCAGCTTCCAATAGGGTTCGCCTAAACTATGCCTCCATTTGATGTATTTCACTTTCAGATTCTGAAACCAATTGACATCATGCCCCTTTTCAGCAAGATAGCCAGACCAGTGATACTCATTAACAAGCTGCTTATCAATAGCTTTTGTCAATCGTTCTACCAATTCGGAAGCTGTGTCGAGTTTTTTCTCCGAGGCTCTTACAGACGCATTGATTTCAGCAAATGACTTGATCTTTCTAACCGCAGACAACTCATCTTTCAGATAGGTTTTCAAATTCTTTTTATAATCTCTTTTACCAGCCCGGATCATCACAGACTCAAGATCAAAATCATGCCTGATTTTATCTGCAATAACGTTAACAGCTTCATTGGTCTTTGCAGATATCAGCACAGATTTACCAACACTCATAAAATCAATAGCAAGTGAAGCAATTGCGAAGGATTTTCCCGTACCCGGAGGTCCCGTTACCTGTGTTACCAGGTTTCTTCTGGCTGAAGCAATAATCGATTCCTGAGATTCATTGAGCCTGCCGGACTTTTTGGAATTATTTACATTTTTTCGCCTCTTCCATTGGTCTCTCAAAAGAGCATTTAATGTGCTGGAAAATCCGTCATTCAGCTGAGCAAGAAAAGCAAGCTCATTTAAAACCCCTCTTGTCTGTGTTGATTTTTTGATGATCCCCAAACCAACAGCTGGCAAAGCCTTAAATCCGGTCTGTCGCTTCAATAAATTTAAATTCAGATACTTTTTAAGGGCCTTTTCATTATAAAGAGCAGGAAAATTTAGCAATTCTCCCCCATCAAATCCGGTTAGGTATTTTTCCAGAATTCTCTTCAACTCACCCATCATGGCGAAATCTACTTCACCTGGTAGGAATGCAGCGCTTAATTCCTCATAAAACTCATCTTCTTTTTCATCAATAAGCTTTGAGATGAAATTGACATTAATAAATGATTTTCCAAATTCGGGAACAGCATAGTAAAATCCTTTTTCCTTAATTATCTGGACAGGGTGAATAAATAATGGAGCGCAAACTTTATGTTTGGCGTCTTTAATACCCTCTTCTAATCCGGTAATAAATATGGAAAAAGCGAATAGTTCTTTTTCTTTTTGATAAAGCATCAGTTCGCTCTCCACCTGTTGTCCGTATAATTCTCCTATCGGGAATTGCCTGATGTGTCCCGATAAAAACTCATCTTCACCTTCAAAAATGAACCTTTTGCCAACTTTATTGGCGAGGTAATTATTTAAAACAAACGTTCTGGTATCAGCTTTATAGCACTCTCTGAAATATTTGATGATATTGGATACATATGATTGATTCATTACAGTCTTACAAATGGTGAAAATTAGAAATTTTAGGTCTCAGCGAGTCTTTTCTCGATCAGTTCCAGTCTTTTTTCAAGCCGGAGCAGCTTTTCTTCCACAAGTTTTGGAGGATTCAGGTAAGTCGAATACTTCCCCCTCACCCGCCAGTATTCAAGTACTTCTTTAGGATTGATATCAACTGCCGGATAATTTGGATCATCAGAAACTAACTTGATCGACTTTTTATCGTAAAAATCAACTCTTCTGATTGTTATTTCTTTTTCAGTGACCACAACCAGGATTTGATTAACACCAATTTTATCGGCAGTAGCCTGTGTACACATCAGAATATCTCCATGATGCAGACCGTGCTGATGATATTCCATTTCACTACCGTTCATTTCGAAAGCCCTCATAATTCCTTTTTCCTCAACAGGAACATTCACTCTCTCAAGCCCCGCCAGAAAATCCTTATTCTTATGATTGACAATGTATTCGACGTACTTTTTTACTGAGACAATGGGTACTCCTGTGCCCTGAGAAGTGTAATGAGCTGGAGATTTAATATTATGGGCCTTGTCCAGTCTTTGATTGAGTACATCTATATTATACAAATCATTAACAGAAAGTTCCTTGGTTAGCAACACATCTACAGACAAGCCAAAATAATTAGCAATCTGGATTAATGTGTCAACTTTTGGTTCCGCCCTTTCCTCCTCATATGCCCCAACACTTGTTCTGGAAAGGCTAAATAACTCCGAAAATTGTTGCTGACTGAGCTTTCTAACCATTCTGATCTTTTTGATATTTTTACCTATTAACGACATGTTTCAAAAAATAATTGCTAATTTTATGAGCGATTCCAAAACTTTTGTCATCGTTCTTACGTAAAGTTAATCGTAACAAATCTTAAACAACAATGAAATGAAAAATAAAACCTTGATTCCACCATAAAAATTATAAATATACCCCAAAGTCAAAAACAGAATTACTTAAATTAGCGATAACTCAAAATCTACAATTACCTAACAGTATTACACACTATGAACGATAATTTTCAAAAAGTTAAAGATTACCTTCTCGAATTAGATTTCAGTATAATTTTCGAAGACTCTGATGATGGGGTAATCGTTGTTGACAAAGAAGATGATGGCATAAAAAATCTGGTACTTGGGGTTGCCGATCCTCTCTTAATAGTCGAACAATTTATTTTCGAGATAAGCAATCCAACTGCCGAAGTTTACAAAAATCTTTTGCAGTTCAACAGAGACTTTATTCACGGAGCTTTCGTCCTGGACGAGACTGGCAATAAAGTCCTTTTCAGAAATACCCACGAGCTTGAGAACCTCGACCTCAACGAAATTGAGGCAACATTCAACTCACTGGCAGTGATCCTCAGTGAACACTCTCAGGAATTAATCGATTTTTCAAAATAAGATAAGCAAATATAGAAATGAACGTATTTAAAAGATTATTTAAAATAGGTGAAGCGGAAGCTCACTCAGCCATTGATAAATTAGAGGACCCTATCAAATTAACTGAGCAGGGTATCAGAGACCTGAAAAAAGATTTAGATTCAAGTTTGAAAGCATTAGCAGAAGTTAAGGCTTTGAGCATCAGATCTAAAAACGATGTCCAGACGCACAAAAACAAAGCTTCTGACTATGAGAGCAAAGCAATGCTTTTATTGAAGAAAGCACAATCAGGTGGCATCTCTCCTGAGGAAGCAGACAGATTAGCAAGTGAAGCGCTTGTCAAGAAAGAAGAAGCTTTACAATCGATGAACAGAGCCAAAGATGAGCAGGCAAGATTCGATAAAAACGTTGCTCAATTGGATGCTAATGTTAAGAAAATCAAATCCAACATCAGCAAATACGAAAACGAGCTGAAAACGCTGAAAGCAAGAGTAAGAGTTAGTGAAACAACTAAGAAATTGAATAAGCAAATCGCTCAGATCGATTCCAGCGGAACTGTATCCATGCTGGAAAGGATGAAGGAAAAAGTAGAGCAGGACGAGGCGCTTGCTGAAGCTTACGGCGACATAGCCAACGAAAACAGAAGTCTTGATGATGAAATCGACTCTGCAATCGGAAGCGGTGAAGCGGAAGCTAAAGCATCAGATAGCCTGGCAGCTCTGAAAGAAAAGCTGGGAATGGACAAAGGTGAAGGTTAATTCCTTCACACTTCCACCCTCCTAATAGATTACCGGGAATGAATAACATACTCCTACCCGGTAATCAACTAGACTAACAAACTCACTTAAACAATAAACCTCACATGCAAGAACTTTTTGATCATTCATTCTCGATGATCAATATTGTTCCCACGTTTTTACTGTTCTTCTCCCTGCTCTATTGGGTGATAGTAATGTTGGGCGCAATAGATCTCGACTTTTTCGATGTAGATGTTGATTTAGACATCGACGCAGACATAGATGTCGATGTTGACATGGATGCCCCGGACAATGTCTCAATTGGATGGTTAAACTCAGTTCTGGTATTCTTCAATCTGGGACAAATTCCCCTGATGATCTTTATTACCTTTCTGGCTTTGCCTATGTGGTTTATAGGTGTGGTAGGCAACTACTATCTGGGAATAACCAATATCGGATTATCCCTCCTACTACTGATACCCAACTTTATCGTGAGTTTATTCATTGCCAAATTTGCGACCATGCCATTTGTAAAACTGTTTACCAAGCTAAAAAAAGAGGAAACCAGCATGACTTCATTAACAGGTAGTGTATGTAAGGTAATATTAGTAGCTACGGATGAACATGTTGGACAAGCGGAGGTAAAACAAGACGGATCTTCTTTCCTGATTAATACCAAATCACCTAATGGACAAAAAATCAATAAAGGAGAAACTGCACTCATCATTGATTACAATGAAGAAAACAAAATCTTTTTAATAGAACCATATCAAATTTAAATTATATGCTCGAAAACGCTACACTCACAATTGTTGTCGTTGCTGCTGTATTTGCGATAGCATTCCTAATATTCTTAGCCCGATTATTCAGAAAAGCCAAACAAGGTGAAGCGCTGGTAATCACAGGTGCCAGAGGTATCCGGGTTGCCTTTAGCGGAACAGTTGTCATCCCTGTCTTCGAAAAAATGGAGATCATGGACATTACCCTTAAAACCATCGTAATTTCACGTACTGCCGGTGACGGACTAGTCTGTAAGGACAACATGCGCGCCGACATAAAAGTAACCTTCTTCATCAGGGTTAATCAAACAATTGATGATGTTAAACAAGTGGCGCAGTCTATCGGCTGTCAAAGGGCCTCTCATCAGGAACAATTGGTATTGTTATTTGACGCTAAATTCTCAGAAGCGTTGAAAACAGTTGGTAAAAGATTCGACTTTGTGGAATTATATAACTCACGAGACGATTTCAAGAGAGAGATTCTAAATATTATCGGCACGGACTTAAACGGCTATGTACTAGACGATTGTGCGATCGATTACCTCGAGCAAACACCTCTTACTGACATGGATGAAAACAACATCCTCGACTCAGAAGGTATCAAAAAGATTATTGATCTCACTTCTACTCAAAAAATTCAGGCTAATCACATTGAAAAGGAAAAGGAAAAAACCCTTACCAAACAAAATGTGGAAGCCAGAGAAACAGTACTCGAACTGGAGAAGCAACTGGCAGAAACAGAAGCTAAGCAGCATCGTGAAGTGCAAACAGTGAGGGCTCGCGAAGAAGCTGAAACTGACAAGGTAAGAGAAGAGGAAAGGTTAAAAGCTGAAAAAGCTAAAATAGCGACTGAAGAAGAACTCAATGTTGCTGAAGAAAATAAGCAAAGAGAAATCCTGGTTGCACAGCGAAACAAAGAAAGAACGGACGCTGTAGAGGTAGAAAGAGTGCAGCAGGCACAGCTATTGGAAGCTACTGAAAAGGAGAAAATCGTTGAACTGGCACAAATCGAAAAGCTAAAGGCTGTTGAAGACGAAAAGCGTAAAATCCAGGATGTCATCAGAGAAAGAGTAGCCATTGAAAAGACAGTGGTACAGGAAGAAGAACTGATGAAGGACACGAGAGCATTCGCCGAGGCAGACAGGAATAAAAAAGTCGCTATAACATTGGCAGAAAAAGAAGCTGAGGAGGATTTGGTGAAACAAATTAAAAGTGCAGAAGCTGCTAAAGCTGCCGCTGAGCACCTCGCCAAGCAACAGCTCATTGATGCACAGGCAGCAGAAACAGCGTCCAAACACCAGGCGGAAGCCACAAAAACACTTGCTGAAGCCAAAGCGGCAGAAGCAGCAGCAATCGGTCTATCGGAAGCTCAGGTAATGGAAGCGAAAGCATCGGCCAGAGAGAAACAAGGTGAAGCTGAAGCATCTGTTGTTGAATCACAGTCCGAAGCAGAAGCTAAAGGAATCAGACTGAAAGGAGAAGCGCAGGCTGATGCTGATGAGCAAATAGGACTAACTGCTGCGAAAATTGATCTGGAAAGAGGTCAGTCAGAGGCAAAAGTAATTGCTTTAAAAGCTGACGCTGAAGAGCAAAAGGGAATGGCAGAAGCCAGGGTGATGGCAGAGAAGTTTGCTGCTGATGCTAAAGGAATCGAACAGAAAGCCGAAGCAATGCAAAAACTGGATGGTGTTGGCAAAGAGCACGAAGAGTTCAAGTTGCGATTGGAACAAGAGAAAGAGATCGAACTGGCAAGAATTTCTATCCAGAAAGAGATCGCTCACTCTCAGGCCACTGTGATCGCAGAAGCGCTTAAGGCTGCAAACATCGACATTGTTGGAGGTGAAACCATGTTCTTTGATCAAATTGTTGGCTCTATCACAAAAGGTAAATCAGTTGACAGATTGGTCGCTGGTAGTGAAGTCCTTAATCAGGTGAAAGATACTTTCTTTCAATCGGGAACTGGACAGAACTTTAAAGAAAGCCTGAAACAATTTATCGATCAGTTTGGAGTCAGTGCCTCAGACCTGAAAGAATTAAGTATTTCAGTGTTATTACTGAAACTCATGAATAAAGCAGATGGCAGTACGAAAGATGTACTCAGAAACTTACACAATGCTGCTGAAGCAATCGGTATTGGCGATCAGAAAGCCAGTTCACTAGGCATATAATATCCCTCGGAGCAGGAGTCCCTACCCTCCTGCTCTGACTTTATCAAAAACTCACTATACTCACTTTATCTACTTACTATTATGAGCGTAATTATCTACATAATTATCACCTTATTACTTACTTTATCAAGCCTGATCATGTCACTGATATAGTTTAACAACCCTTTCTATTAATCAAATCTGAAAAAATAGCAACCGCAAATAACAAATTTCACAACTAATCAATGACGCAGGAAGAACAAGAAAATAAAGAAGAAAAAATACAACTGGAGTCAGGCACTTATGAGTTACTAAGAAGTCGTCTGGGACAAAATGGTAACGACTTACAACTGGCTCTCGGAAAACTCAATGATGCCCGAAAGGAAGTATTTGGCACCATCGAAAACAGCATTGTCGGCACAGAAAGAATTACCACACAGAATAATTGCGTACCCTGGGATATGGTTCCAATAGGCAGTTTGTTTCTTTTCGGATACAATGTTCACATGGGGCTTAAAACAGAAACAGATCTATCGGATGTATTTAGTGTCTACGAATATTCTGACAAGACCTTTCATGAAAAACCTCTGGACCTGATCAAACAAAAGGAGTTTGTTAAGGACTTCAATCAACTTTACAAGTATTACAAAAACACGCAATTCATCAAATTTGCCAAGTTTGGACCATTCCTGCACATGATTTTCAGAACGGGCAAGGACATAGACGATGTGAAGACCTTCAAATGGAAAATATTCGAAGGAACCATAGAATATATCGATAACAGAAGTACTCACGAATTTACTTACCCTGAACAACATCAGTTTCGTTGGAAAAGAACCACCAGGGACGATCACCGAGAAGGTAAACATCCACATATTTCTGTAGAAGAAAAGGTCTTCGTTGAAACTATCGGTGGTGATCTCACCGTAAAAGTAGAAGACAACACGGAAGACGGCAAGGGAATTTATTCAGAGCCTGTCAATCAGAAAGATCAGGCACTTGCAGACGCCGAAGTTCAGTATACGGTCATTGGTCATTTGATTATATTAAAGATCAGACCTTATCAGGAAGAGTTCAGATACATCTTATACAATTCGAAATTAGGAAAAGCGCAACGGATCGATGAATTAGCAGAATCCTGTATACTGCTACCTGATGATCATGGCATCATTTTCACCAACGGATATTACCTACAAAATGGTGAATTCAAAAAGTTTGATAACAACCTGGAAAGAATGGTTTTTGAAAACAGAATTGATGCACCTAATGGCGAGGACTTTCTGTACATTTTCTATAACAGAGCAAATGGCATTTACCTATTGCTAAATTACAACCTCATCAAGCAAAAAGTCGAAAACCCGATGATTTGTCATGGCTATTCGATCTTTGAAAATGGGGAAATGTGTCTCTTTAAAGCAGACCGGGAAGCTAAAAAACACCATGTAGTACAGATCTGGCAGACTCCATTTACAGGACCAGATTTTTTAACAGAAGTTGTTGACGAGTCGCTCATTTCCCGAATTGGCAATAAAGAAATTGTACGTGCGATGGCTGAGTGCCAGGAAATCATCAACCTGATTGAAAAAGAAGAGGTATTCGCAACGCTATACATCGATTTGATCAAGATGTGTACTGATGTTGCTGACTCCTACCACTGGTTGGATAAAGAAGAATTATTTAAGCTTTCGGAACCGTTGTTACGGGTGAAAGACACTGCTGCAGCTACTGTAGAAGAATTTGAAAAGGTCACCAGAATTAAAGAAAGCACCGCAAACACGCAAAAAGAAGTGTTTGAAAAAGTAGATCTGGTGATCCGTAAGGTGAAGAAAACTCATGCTGAAGACATCAATGAATACGTTCAATTACTATCTGATCTGAGAACAGCTCGCAGTGAAGTAATCTCTT
>JBCBHL010000329.1:0-8392 GCA_038525605.1 Bacteroidota bacterium | reverse complement strand
CTTTTCCGCCTGCATAAGATTTATCTCTCCAAGGATCGTAAAATTCAATCAGCTGAAATATTCTAGTCCCTTTGGTGCGAATATCCATCCTCCCATCCTTATAAACTTTCTCCACTTTCAAGATTTCTACTTCTGTCCCGTAGGACATAGTTTTACCGTTATAAGTTGGAATACCGAAACTCATGTCAGCTTCTATGCAATCTCTGACCAGGTCTTTATATCGTGGTTCAAATATGTGTAAATTAACCAACTCTCCCGGATAAGCAACGATATTCAGTGGAAACAAAGGTATTTCTTCATGCATAATTCTTAAAACAATTGTTCACCACGAAAGTTTAGAGAATTTCACATAAATACATTTTCTACTGATACATTGATATCGTCAATGTCGAGCATGGCATTTATCAGACCTACTTTATCATAGAAAAATATATCCTTTACATTAATTTTTGCAGGATGAATTTGTTTGGTGTTGATTAGATATTGTCTTCTTACGCCTTGTAGCAGGTTATTGATAGGCGTCATCCATTTATCACCATCCCAAAAAATCAGATTGGAATAGAATGAATCTGTTACCAAGTCATTTTTGACAATAATGATGTCATCTTTTTTGTTTCTTCTTTCATGTAGCGAATTGAGTTCATCTCTGTCAGCATATTTAAAATCATAGTTGATATCATCTGCTGAAACTACCTGAAGTGTTTTTACATCTCTTTTAATATAGAGCGAATGATTTATTTGCTGAATAGAATGATCGTAAACAATTCTGAGTTTAAAAGTTGCGGTCGGAGGTACTTCTTCCACAAATGTGGCTAATGAAAACGGATTTTCAACCTTGTAATGAAAAGCATAGGTTCTATCCATCCTGTTCTGATGTAGATCTAACAGCGGTGCTTTCCCGTCTTTCACACAAATACTTTCGATGAACATGATGCCAAGAAAAAATGAAATAATATGAAACACAACTTTTGCATTTACTTTTTTAGATGGAATTTATTTTTTCGATAAAAGCCGGTGTTTCCCAACTTATTTTCTTATCAAAACCTGTAGAATTGAATTTGAAATGCTATAAACTTTTTTTGCTAATAAAGCTCTTTTAAAGAGGTAAGTAAATTTTACTAATATATTCCTGATATTCTTTGACCGGATCACTAAAATAGGTGATACCTCCCCCACTTTTAAAATATTGTTTTCCTGCTCTTTCCTCTACAAACCGGATCATGACGCCACTATCCAGGTTTTCACCATCAAATATCCCGCAAACTCCTGTGTAGAATCCTCTGTCATGTGTTTCGGCCTGATTGATTATTTCCACCGTTTGTGGCTTGGGCGCTCCTGAGATAGATCCGGCCGGTAGCAACTTGAACATTAAATCACCCACCTTACTGAGCAAGTTACCCCTTACCTCACCAGAAATTTTTGAACTCACCTGTAATAGATCGGCCTGATTGGTTCGCAGAGTTTCGATGTACCTAAAGTCAGGAACGGTAACATTTTCAGCGATCATACTGAGGTCATTTCTGATTAAATCGACGATGGTCACATGCTCTGCACGTTCCTTTTCGTCCGCTAATATCAATTCCTGTGCGCTGGGAATTGAAGCTTCAATGGTCCCTTTCATCGGATAAGAAGAGATGACGTTATCTTTTACTCTGATAAATATCTCCGGCGAAAAACAGCAAAAGTGATCTTTTAGCCAGATTTTATATCGGGCATTACTCCGGTCAAAAATCTCAGAAAGAGACATATTTGTTTCAATGGGTGTTTCGAAAGTCAAATTGGTCAGAAAAGAATTTCCATATTGGATATGAGCAACTACTTTATCAAAAGCCAGATTGAAGGTTTCGTAGCTGATGGGATGTTTTTTAAAATTGAGCGACTTACTATGATCAATCGCATCAGGTGAAAAATCACAATTTCCAATTCCCGACACCTGATATTTTAATTCATTTGGAGATATATCTTTGAGTGGAAGAACCACTGAACGTGACTGATCGAAATTGATTAAAAACAAGAATGGCTCCTGGTCAGTACTGTATTTATTCATTGTACTGATGGCATCTTCCTTTCTGATAAATTCAATCACTTTTTTCTTCTAAAGATTTTGTTAAATGTTCGTTTTTCAAATTCCCAAAAGAAATTGAACAGGCCAAAAATAAATCCGTAAAAAAGCAATATCAGATTATATACTGGAAATATGAGTATGTAGTAGGTGATGTTAAATACTGTCCTATTTACATCTTCAAAAAAAACCAGTACGTAGGGTTTTAGAAACATCACTGAAAAGCCAGTACATGCAAAAACCACCAACACCAGCCATACCTGATAATTATGACTTAGCTCCCATCGATCTTTTAGCTTTTTTACGAAGCTCATGTTAGAATAATTGATCTAATCTTTTGTCTTTAACCTGCGGCGTTTCCAGCGATAGAAACTGTTCCCAAAAATCATTTTCCGGAAGACTTGCAGTTATTTCAAGTCCTTCTTTCTTAACAGGGTGAACGAAATAAAGTTTTCGGGCGTGCAAATTAATATCTGATTTTGCATTAGGCTTGGCAAATCCGTATTTCACATCACCTTTGATAGGGCTGCCAATTGCCGATAACTGCACCCTGATCTGATGAGGTCTGCCAGTAACGGGTTTTACCTCCAGCAAAAAATGATCATTGAGCTTTCCAAGCACCCGATAATGCAAAGTAGCCTTTTTGGCTCCATCTGCTGGTTCATCAAAGGCTGTAGTAAGGTTTTTGGATCCGTCTTTTATCAACCAGTGAGTGAGGGTATCTCTTTTTTTCGGTGGATGCTTTTTCACTACCGCCCAGTATGTTTTTTGGATTTTATTGTCGTGAAACAATTTGTTCATTCTCTCCAACGCCTTACTGGTTTTCGCCATTACAACCACACCGCTTACAGGTCGGTCCAGCCTGTGTGTCAATCCCATGAATACAGCACCGGGTTTGTTGTACTTCTGCCTTACATAATCTTTGCAATGGTCAATCAGTGTTCTGTCACGGGTTTTATCACCCTGAACCAACATTCTGGCAGGTTTATTGACAATCAGTAGGTGATTGTCTTCATACAACACATGTAATTGAAATTTACCAGCCATAATTCTTACTTTCTGATAATTTTTATCGATTGTGATTTATGAGAATTTCAGCCTCTTAAAACTCTGAAGTCATGTGAAATTCTATTTCAGGAAAATTATCCTGCACCATTTGTAACCAGGCTTTTGATTCGGCCATAAACACCAATTTATCATCTTTGTCTTTAGCGATATGCCTCATTTTAGATTTGATAAATTCGTTTAGTTTGGCCTGATCCGTACTACTGATCCAGCATGCCTTGTATAAGTTGATTGGTACAAACTGAACTTTAGCGCCATATTCGTGTAGCAGTCTGTATTGGATAACTTCAAACTGTAGTGCTCCCACGGTACCCACTACTTTTCTGGCTCCCATATCGTAGGTAAACAATTGTGCAACACCCTCATCCATCAGCTGCTTGAGACCTTTTTCCAATTGTTTACTTTTCATAGCATCCATGTTGATCACCTCTCTAAAGAGCTCAGGTGAGAAACTGGGAATACCTTTAAAAATGCTGCCACCTCCTTCGTTGAGAGTGTCTCCAATTTTTAGATTACCCGTATCATAAAGTCCGACAATATCTCCAGGAAAAGCTTCATCGATTATTTCTTTACTCTGAGCCATAAATGCCGTAACATTCGAAAACCGGAAGTTTTTCGACAAACGAACATGATTGTAATTCTTGCCTCGCTCAAATTTTCCAGAGCAAACCCTCAAAAAAGCGATTCTGTTTCTATGTTTTGGATCCATATTGGCATGAATCTTAAAGACAAAGCCATTCAGTTTCTTTTCGTCAGGTTCTACTACTCTTTCCTCAGTCTCTCTGGATTTAGGCGTAGGAGCGATATCAATGAAGCAATCGAGCAATTCTCTCACACCAAAGTTATTGACGGCACTTCCAAAGAAAACGGGAGCAACTTTACCCGCCAGGTACTCCTCACGGTCAAATTCCGGATACACTCCTTCAATCAATTCAACATCTTCACGAAGTTGATCTGCATGTTTCTCTGTAATCAGGTCATTTAGCTCAGGGGAATCCAGGTCATCAATTTCGACCACATCATCGCTAAGCTGCTGTTTTCCTGATTGGAAGAGCACCAGATTTTTCTTATACAAACTGTAGACTCCTCTAAAATCTTTACCCATACTAACTGGCCAGCTAAGTGGGCGAACTTTAATATTTAGTTTTTCCTCCACTTCATCAAGTAGCTCATAAGGATCACGTCCTTCTCTGTCTAATTTATTGATGAAACAGATTACCGGGGTATTCCTCATCCGGCAAACTTCCATCAGCTTTTCGGTCTGAATCTCCACACCTTTCACACAGTCGATCACCATGATTACGCTATCTACTGCGGTGAGTGTCCTGTAGGTATCTTCCGCAAAGTCCTGGTGACCGGGAGTATCCAACAGGTTTATTTTGATATTTCGGTAGTCAAAACCCATTACAGAAGTAGCCACTGAGATCCCTCTCTGCTTTTCAATTTCCATCCAGTCGGATCGGGCATGCGTGTCGATTTTATTGGACTTTACTGCACCCGCTTTTTGAATAGCTCCTCCAAAAAGGAGTAATTTCTCTGTAAGCGTTGTTTTACCAGCATCGGGGTGACTGATAATACCGAAAGTTCTTCTTCTTGCTATTTCCTCTACCAAACTCATTCTATGAATTCCGTTTACTTCTTGTATGCTATAAATGTAAGATTCCACTGAAAAGGTCAGTTGAATCAGTGCGCAAAGATAAACAAATACTCTACTGTTAACTTTTAAAACATCAAAACTTACACCTATCTGGCAACACAAATGCTTATCTTACTGAAAAAAACAAATATGGTCAGACGTTACTCCCTTCTCATTGTTGCATTTTTCATGGCAGGCCTGGCATTTTCACAACCGGAAACCGAGGTTTATCTACTTGACCTGACATTTGCTGATGGCACTTATACGGTCAGTAATCCCACATCCATTTCCAAAGGAAACCCCGGTTATGATAACCAACCTTCTTTCAGTAGTGATGGACAGTATATATATTATGCTGCCACGAGGAAGGGACAAACGGATATTTTATCAGTAAACCTGACTACAGATGAAAGAAAATGGCTTAGCAACACCGGCGAGGGTGGAGAATATTCCCCTCAGCTATCACCAAATCAAAAGTTTGTGACTGCCGTTCAATTGGAAAACAATGGCACGCAGCTATTGTGGAAGTATCCTATTGCGAATGATGAAAGTGAGGTATTGATAGAGGATGCAAAGATTGGTTACTATGTCTGGGCCAATGATCAGAAAATCGTCGCTTTTGTGCTTGGAGAACCTAATACATTGGAAATTTTTGATCTCGCGGAAAAATCTTCGGAAAAAGTAACAGAAAAAGTTGGCAGGTCTATTCACAGAATTCCTTCCTCGTCCAAAGTCAGTTTTATTAGTAAAAAAGAAAAGGAATGGATGATTATGTCATTGAATCCTAAAAACGGCAAAACCAAGATCATAACCTGTTCTCTGACTGGTGCTGAGGACATGACCTGGACTCCAGACAAAAGAATACTGATGGGCAAAGAGGACAGGTTGTTTTTTAAAAATCCAAAAAAAGACAAAAAATGGATCGAAATAGAATCGTTTAATCAACTGGGATATACTGGTATTTCAAGAGTGGTAGTTAGTCCAGATGGCAAAAAACTAGCGGTAGTAGTTAGTGGAAAATAAAACGGTCGGGAATGGTTGACTTCAAGACTGAGGGATAAAACGTTCAATTACTTCAGGAACTCAAATACGGACGCCAATTATATAAGATGAATTGGTCAAAATTCTTATTCTATACATGATTTTTATCAAACCCTAACGCGAGCTGCACTCCACCGTGCAAGGTTTTTTTAGGCATAACACAGGATTAACCCGATCATCACTATTATTCTGATAATTTTTCTCTATTTTGAGCATATAGAACTTAAAAAATAGAGACTATCCCATCATTATGGCTAAAAGCAACAGAGAAAAAAAAATATTTGTTTTAGACACTTCAGTAATTCTTTATTCCCATGATTCTATCCTTAATTTTGCCGAACATGATGTAGGCATTCCTATCGTTGTGCTGGAAGAGCTGGATAATTTCAAAAAAGGTAATGACACCAAAAATTTTGAAGCAAGGGAGTTCATCAGACTGTTGGATAAACTCTCTAAAGATTCGTTGCTACAGGAGTGGACGCCTCTTAATGGTAAAACCAAAGGGAAATTTAAGGTCTTGATGGATAACAACAGCAAGCTAGACGCCACACAAGTCTTCAATGATGATAAGAACGATCACAAAATTTTAAATTCTGCTCTGAAGCTAAAAGAGTCCGAAACAAACAAAAAGGTCATTCTGGTTAGTAAAGACATTAATTTAAGACTGAAAGCAAAATCTCTGGATTTACTTGCTGAAGATTATGAAACGGGAAAGATCAAAAATGTCAATACGCTGGTTACGGGAAAGAAAGAAACTGAGGGAGTTCCTTCAAATCACATCAATGATTTATTCAAAAAAGGGAAAATTGCCCGAAGTGCTGTGTTTCCTCGTAAAAAGTTAACAATCAATAGTTTTCATATTCTAAAAAGCGAAAAGAATTCGGGACTGGCGTTTTTTGATCACCAATCTGATGAGATGAAGATTGTAGAAAAGCGTTCTGTTTATGGTATTAAGCCAAGAAATGCGGAGCAAACTTTTGCAATCAATGCCATGTTGAATCCTGAGATTAAGTTGGTTACTGTGAACGGTGTGGCAGGAACAGGCAAAACCTTGCTGGCACTGGCCTCTGCGCTGGAACAAAGGAGAGAGTTTAAGCAAATCTACATTGCTAGGCCTATTGTACCGCTATCTAATAAAGATATTGGTTATTTGCCAGGAGATATCAAATCGAAACTGAACCCTTATATGGAACCTTTGTGGGATAACCTGAAGCATATTCAAAATCAGTATAACGAAACTGACAAGGAATATACCAGGCTGACGGAAATGGTAAATAAGGAAAAACTGATGATTACTCCGCTTGCTTACATTCGTGGAAGAAGTTTATCGAATTTGTTTTTCATCATTGATGAGGCTCAAAACCTGACACCTCATGAAGTAAAAACGATCATTACCCGCGCAGGTGAAAACACAAAAATTGTTTTTACTGGAGATATCTATCAAATTGATACACCTTATCTGGATTCTCAGAGTAATGGTCTATCATTTCTGATGGACAGACTACAGGATAATGAGCTGTACGCTCATATCACACTTGAAAAAGGGGAAAGATCTGAGTTGGCAAACCTGGCAAATGAGTTATTGTAGGAGTATGAGTTTGAACTATTTTTCAGTGATTTACAATATTTGACGGTAACAAATCGTCTTGAACTAAATTCAGGAAACATCGTAAGTAGATAGTACTGATTTCGGAGAAAACAAAAAGAGGTAAAATGGACTTAGCAGCACATTCTGGCATTGGATTTCATAAAGCCATGAAGATAGACGAAACCGTAAGAGAAGAAGGAGGAAGACTACTTGGTTTTATCAGGAAGTTTGTCCCGGATAAAGCGGATGCTGAGGATATTATGCAGGATGTCTTTTATCAGTTAGCCATCAGCTATGATGATATCAGATCTGTTGATAAGATTTCAGGATGGCTTTTCCGTGTAGCACGAAATAAAATCACAGATAAGTTCAGAAAGAAAAAGCCTGAGAATTTCAGTCAGCTAAGGTTCAAAAACGATTTCAATGAAGGTGAACCAACAGGGCTGGAGCAATTAATTCCCGACTTAAGTCATTTACCGGATGAGGATTATCTTAGGGACGTGATCTGGCAAACCATTGAAACTGCATTGGAAAAAATGCCTGCCGCACAACGTGATGTTTTTATCAAACACGAGCTGGAGCAAAAATCTTACAAAGAGATGGAAGTTATTTTCAATGAGAACATTAATACGCTTTTATCCCGTAAAAAATATGCAATTCAGTTTTTAAGAAAAGAACTGGAAAATTTTTACAACGAAATCTTGGATTAAAGTGCATGGAGCAGAAAAAACAATATATCCTAAAGGCAGTACTAGGCGTATTTTGTCTGTTTTTAATTGCGACTTTACTAGTATGGTCACTGTGGAATTGGCTGATCCCGGAAATATTTGGCCTGAAACGACTTAGTTTCGCAGAGGCTGGCGGGCTGCTCTTTTTATCAAAACTTCTTTTGGGAGGATTTAACACAGATCATTTTAAGAAAAAAATGTCAGCTGATTACTGGGAAAGTAAGTTTGTCAATCAACAGCAGGATAGCTACCATCTAACGTCAGAGCAAAAG
>JBCBHL010000328.1:0-8420 GCA_038525605.1 Bacteroidota bacterium | reverse complement strand
CTTGGAACGACCTCAGACGACAGGTTTATGCCTGCCGGATATATAAAAGTCTTTTCGGAGATGGATCAGCTGGTGCTGACAGAAAAGCTGGACGGTCAGAATAATTGTTTCAACAAACACGGCGTATTTGCGCGATCTCATACTGCCCCTTCTGCCCATCCATGGGACAAACCGCTGTTAGAGCGCTGGAAGCTCATTAAAAATGATCTCAAAGAACTGGAAATTTTTGGAGAGAACATGTTTGGCATCCACTCGATAGCTTACAAAAAGCTGGAATCATATTTTTATGTTTTTGCGGTAAGGGAAGGCGATCGATGGCTTTCGTGGGAAGAAGTGAAATTCTATGCAGAAATGCTCGATTTCCCTGTTGTCCCCGAAATAGCGATTACTACTTCTTTGAAAGAATGTTATCAGGAAAATGCTGATGAAAATGCCATACTGAAAGATTGGCTGCAGTTAAATCTTGGCACCACCTGGGAAGAAAGTGTAGAAACATCAGGTAAGTTGGGTGGTTACGATCCGCTAACTGAGAAAAGCTGTTCGGAAGGATTCGTCATCAGAGATGCTGACAGTTATGCAACTAACAGTGGAAGGCTTCCTGTAGCAGTAAATGAGTTTGACAGCTTATTTAAACTGGTCCGTAAAGCTCATGTAAAAACAGACGTGCACTGGACTAAAACCTGGCAACCGGCGCAGCTGGTTGACTATGGCAAATACAATTGGTATGGTTATAATTATTTAAGTGAAAAGTGATGTGGAAGTTTCCATTTTATGAAATAGATCAACCAATCGACTGGTCGGCAATGGAGTTGAAATTCGATTGGTTTGCAGACATGCGGGGCGTACAGCAAGATCCTGTCTGGCATGCCGAAGGGGATGTTTTTACACATACAAAAATGGTGGTAGAAGCATTGGTTGATTTACCTGAGTTTGAAAGTCTCTCTGAACAGGAGAAGCACATCCTCTTTGCTGCGGCTATGCTTCATGATGTAGAAAAGCGTAGTACAACCCAGATAGAAATCATCGATGGCAAGGAGAGAATCGTTTCACCCAGACATGCAAAAAAAGGTGAGATTACCACCAGGAACCTGCTGTATGAACAATTTCAGGTTCCATTTGCAATTCGAGAACAAATTGCTAAACTGGTAAGATTGCATGGTCTGCCTTTGTGGGCAATTGGTAAAGATGACCCTCGGAAAGCAGTTATTGAATCCAGCTTATCTGTCAATAATAAACTATTGGCAATGCTGGCTACAGCTGATGTGCTGGGTAGGATTTGCGATGATCAGGAGGAGATATTACTCAAAATAGCCCTTTTTAAAGAGCTGTGTCTTGAAAATGATTGCTATGAAAAACCCAAGACATTCTCTTCTGATTATGGGAAGTTTTTATACTTAAATAAAAGAGACATCTCTCCTGACTATGATCCCTTTGATGACCTGAAGTTCGAAGTGATCATGATGTGCGCACTGCCAGGAATAGGTAAGGACACTTATATCAGTAGGAATCTTGACCTTCCTGTTTTATCTCTGGACGAAATCAGACGGGAAAATAAAATTGATCCGACTGATAAAAAAGGTAACGGACGGGTAATTCAGATCGGGAAAGAAAGGGCGCGGGAATATATGCGAAAACAGACCTCTTTTGTCTTCAACGCCACTAATATTTCCAGCGATGTGAGAAGTAAATGGATTTCTTTATTTCTGGAATACAGAGCTAAAGTAAAAATCATTTACCTAGAGGTTCCCTATAAACAAATGATGAGTCAAAATCGCAACCGGGAATACATCGTTCCTGATAAGGTCATTGACAAAATGCGTTATAAACTGGAGTTACCGGGATTTAGCGAGGCTCATCAGGTGGAATTTGTCGTAAAGGAGTAAAATTCCTTTCAGATTGATAATTTCAAATTAATGATTTAGTATTCCGGCCTGCCTGCGGCGGGCCGGAAGCTGTGTCAACCCCAATCAGGCGAACCGTAAAAATTAGAAACTTACAATATCAGATTTCTTCAATTCTATTACTTCACCGAGAGATCTGACTTTATCCATATCGATGTTTTTAAGGTCACCATAGACTGTGATAGCCATCGCTTTGCCTTTAAGGCTCTTTTCATAATACGCTACAATGTCATCCATCGTAATTCGCTTATATTCATTAAAAGCTTTTATATTGGGATCCTCCGCATAGCCTTTTCTTTCCAGAGATCGAATGGTATTGGCGATGCTTCCTGGTTGCGGATACTGAGAAACCACCTTTAATTGCAAACTACTCTTTAATGTCTCCATTCGCTCCTCTCGGGCAGGCATATCATCGATCAAACCTTTCATTACTTCGATTGCCTCGATAGACTTATCAGACTGACAGGCAATCTTGGCATAAAATAATGATCTCTGATTCGACAAATCAGGTTCTGTGTAGTTTGCTCCCGCAGAGTATGCTAATGACCTGTATTCCCTTATTTCCTGAAGGACAAGACCCGAAAAGCCACCACTAAAATACTGATTAAAGGCTTTGTTGACTGCAAAATCTTCCCTGTCAAACACCTCACCTGGCAAATAAAAGTAAATCTGATTCTGAACAGTCTTTTTATCCTTAACCAGATAGATTTTAGTTTTACTGACGGCGTCTGCCTCCTTAATTCTGTATACTTCCTGCTGGGGATTGTCGCTAAGGTTTAAATATTCATTGATCTTCTCAGCTACTTGCCGGGCGCTTAACTGTCCATAATACGTGGTTTCAGTACCGTAATTCGAAGCAATTTCCTGCATCAGCTTCAAGGCATTCTGAAAATCCATTTTTTTCATGTCCTTCACACTCTTTCTGGTTTTGGCAGCAGATCTTTCACCGTAAACAGCATAAGATAAAAGGGCATTTCCCATGATATCAGGGTTTCGCTTTTCCAACTTCCGATCGCTGTTCAAGGCATTTAAATAGGCCTTTTTAGAATTTTCATAAATCTTCGGATCTGTCATCAACTGATTTAAAAGCATCAGACCTTTATCAATCGATTCATGTTTACCCGAGAGATTAAAAGCCAGGTAATTGCCATCGTACCACAATCTGTAATTCAAACCTTCGATGGCAAATTTTTTCTTAAATGCGATCCTACTGTCTGACCCAGCTCCTGCATATCTGGTAATCCCCGGAATAACGCTCACAAGAGGATCAGCCAAAGCTCCCTTTTTAAATCTGATGGTAAGATCAAACAAATCATTTACGCTATTTTCCTCCGCATAAATCTCATGTCCGCTTTTTATCGTTGTCCTGTCAACACCTTTTTTCAAATCAACATATTTAGGTGAAAAAGGAAGTGAAGGTATCTCGTTGAATTTTTTGGAATAGGCAGAACTTTCCTTCTGATCGGTTACAATAGGCTTGTAAGGCGGTTTTTTCAGTTTATTTTTCTTTGACAGCCCAGTCCTGGAAATAAACTTCATTCTGTCCGGTCCAAAGTATTGCTTACCGACTCGCATGAGATCTTCCTTGCTAACATTCGCTACTTTATCAGAATAACTGAGGTATTCTTCCCAGCTCCTACCCTGATTAAACGCTACGCCAATCATCTTGCCACGACTTATTGGATTGGCCAATCTTCTTTTAAAAGTCATCTGAATTTCATTTTTAGCAATTTGAAATAACTGCTCATCAAATTGACCTGAGTTGATATTTTCAATAATATCCAGACATTTCTTTTCCGCAGCTCCCAGAGACTGTACCAATATTTTAGGAACATAATAAAACACAAATCCACCTGCATCATCGTATTGCAGTGGAATAGTACCTGAATACATCATCTCATTATTCTGCATGAGCTGATTGAATAAACCAGTATTCGAATTATTGGAGAGCAGATATTCATAAACATCCAAAACAGCCCTGTCCGGATGCGTGGCTGAAACAGTCTGATAGCCTGTAAATCCCACTCTTGCTGGCGTCATTCTGGCATTGAATTTTTCGATTCCATCAAATGGCCTTATGACTGGCAGAGCCTCTTTCGACACACTCCCAGTTCTAAAATCCTTAAAAGTCCTAGCGATCACTGGCTTGACCTTATCCGATTCAAAATTCCCGGTTAAGACCAGCGCCATATTTTCAGAAACATAGTACTTTTCAAAAAACTCATACATTTTAAGCAAAGATGGGTTCTTTAGATGATCAGTAATGCCTAACACCGTCCATTGACCGTAAGGTGACTTTGGGAACAAATGTTTGAAAACCTGTTCTCCTATTCTCCTCTCGAAATTATCCATACTCCTGTTTTTCTCTTCGTAGACCACTTCCAGCTCCGACTGGAACGATCTGAATACGGGATTTCTGAACCTCGTGGAATAAATATCGAGCCATTTCTCCATCTCATGAGCAGGGAAAGAATTGTAGTAGGTGGTTCTGTCGTAAGATGTAGTCGCGTTGATTCCTGTGCTACCTATACTTTTCAGGAGTTTGTCAAATTCGTTTGGCAAACCATATTTTGACGCTTTTAGCGCTTGTTGATTGATTTGTTTCTGAATGCTTAACCGTGATTCGTCGGTAGTCGCTTTTGCCAGTTGCTCATATAAAATGCTGATACTATCTAGGTGTGGCTTTTCTTTTTGATAATCATAGGTACCAAGTTCAGTAGTTCCTTTAAAAAGAAGGTGCTCCAGGTAGTGAGCCATACCAGTAGCATCGGGATTTTCATTCTTGGCTCCAGCAGATACGGTAACCATCCCAAACACCCTGGTAGCTGTTGGGTCAGGATTCAGGAATACCGTAAATCCATTTTCCAGTTGATAGGATTCTACTTTGAGAGTTGCGTTTTGCTGACCTTTGAGACTAAAAACAGCCAAAACAAGCAAGATTGATAATGTTGTATGCTTCATAAAAGTTCTGAGTTTAGCCAAAAACCAATCAACAATCAGACCAGTCCAGCTACTGAAAGTTTACTACTTACTATCAAAAAAGGCTATCACGACAGATTTATTATGCATATTTTCATTTGAAGTATTAGTTGAATTCCAAAGTTTGACAGTTACAACATCGAAAATTTATCAATACAAAACCTAACATGATAATGTCTAATTTATTAAAAACTTTTTAATCGTTGTTTCGGAGTAGCAGAAACCAAACCTATATTTGCCCTCCGAAACAGAAAGATAGGTCATTCATACCTGCAAAGAATGCCAATATTCAATCAATTGCATCAAATGGTATGATTCTCAAGTAAAATCGCTTCGGTTTGTTTCAAATAGGTTGATATAAAAAAAATTTAGATATGAAGATTTGGTATAGCTGTAAAGTGAAATTCACAAAAGAAACTGAAGATGGTTTTCTGAAGCAAGTCAGCGAAAACTACCTCGTAGATGCAGTCTCATACACTGATGCCGAATCGAGGATTTATGCCATCATGGAAGATTATGTGAGAGGTGAGTTCTCTGTTGCCAGCATTGCAAAAACCAACCTTTCCGAGGTAATCAACTATGAAGACGAAGAAAACTGGTATAAGTGTAAGGTTACCTATTCCACAGTAGATGCTGACAAAGGAAAGGAAGTAAAAGTAACTACTTACATGTTAGTTTCTGCCGCTCACGTAAAGCAGGCGTTTGAAAGGGTGGAAGACAACCTCAGTTCCATGCTGGTTCCTTTTGACATTCCGGCTATCAACCTAACTAATTTCGTTGAGGTATTCCCACTACAGTCAGAAGAAGACATTGAGCCTGAAATTCCGGACAACTTCGTGAGATATGAAAGTAGTATGCCGGCATCAGACTCTTTTGAGGAAAAACAGGAAGAGGAAGCAACAGTGGTTGAGGAAACCGAACAAAATCCGGTTGCTGGAGAAGAAACAGTAGAGGAAGAGGTAACACTTCCGGCACACGAAGGGGAAGAGGAAGAAGAATCAGACGACAATTCGGAGGAAGAGGCTGAAGACTAACATTTGCTGAAATATCTGACATCCTGATTCAATCTAACAGACAGGCTTCTAAACTACATTCAATTTGTTTTCAACAATGAATACAGATTTTCATATTTCTACCGACTCATCCAGGCTGGACATTGATATGATTTATAATTATTTGTCGGCTAATTCTTACTGGGCAAAAGACAGAACAAGCGAAAAAGTCACCAAATCAATTGAAAACTCTTTTTGTTTCGGAGTATATACTGAAAATAAACAGGTTGGGTTTGCCAGGGTGGTAACGGATTATGCTGTCTTCGCCTGGGTGCTTGATTTGTTCATTGTTGAGGATCACCAGGGCAAAGGCTTAGGCAAGTTGCTAATGGAAAGTATTGTGAATCACCTCGATTTACAAATGGTAAGGAGATGGGGACTCAACACCAAAGATGCTCATGGATTGTACGAACGTTATGGGTTTAAAAAAATCGACGATCCGGAAATCCATATGCAGCGGATTGTCGGGTGATGGTTTTCAGGATTTCCTGATCTTTCTGGGCTACCTTTTAAATTCATACTTTGCAAATATGAGCTTATCCTCAAGATCTCTATTTCTGGCTAAACCAATAAATCCTTTGGCATATGGAAAAAGCCTGGGATATATGTTGTCTGCCGTTTTCTCATTGTAAATAATGTCCAGATCTTCATTGTAAAGCAACAGTTTGCTATTAGAAAAATCATAAAATGACCCTGTATTTGATTTGCCTTTATAATATCGATACAAAATTCTTTGATCTGAATGATACCTGATTGGCTTGAAATGAGGTTGATATCTCATGTGTTTATCGATTTGGCCATAATCCTTAATGTCATTTCCAGACAACTTTTCTGGTAATTCAAGACCAGAGATATTTTTAATAGTCGCAACAATCTTACCAGAACTTACATCTACCTTGTAAATCACGTCACTGTAAGAAAAACCAACAGCAAACTGATCTGCTGAAACAAAAGCGAAGCTCATTACATCCAGATCACCGTATGACTCATTATCAATGTCCTCAGTTGCAGGGTAAGGAATGTTCAAAGCTAAATCTTCTCCTTCTCGCCTAAAGACATAGGTATTGTAATATTCATTGCTGTAAATGTTCGCAGCACTTTTGGTGACATAGTCCAGACTATACAATTTGTGTACGGCGTTTGCGCCATCTGGTGATACAGCCAATGACTCAAATTGCGAATTATTAATCCGTTTCCCAAGTTGATATCTCTCAGGAAGTCCTGCCTTTTTATAAAGCGTTACCTCACCTGATCCAATTGAATAATTATAAATGGAATTTTTGACCCCTTTGAATAGTACCTGACCATCCTGGTAATCAAATACACCAACACTATAAATGCCGTTTCTACCATCCCTCTCCAATTGCAGAGATCGTAACTCTTTTGTATCAAGATTTAATATATCAAACGAGTGCGATAAATGATTAAAACCTAAAAAATGTAGTTGATCATTCTGTTCATAGAATAAATACCTGGTATAAAATGGCAAAAAATCAACATTAATATCTAAAGTATCATACGACAAGACCAGTTCTATAACTTTACTATTGTCCGAGTATTTGCTCTCAATCTTGATATCACTGCAGCTAATAAAAGCTGCAGTGAATGCAATTAATAAAAATATGCGCATAAGTTTGTTATCTTTCGCTTAACAGTCTAACCACTCGATTTCAAATGATCCACCGTTCGGACAAGCAGTAGCAATATCACCTGCAAAGCCCTCTCGCCCACCATTTCCATCCTGAGGATACCAAGAATTACATAAATAATAAAACTGTCCATCACATGGTCCGGGATCATCACCTGCTATTGATTGCGCGTTTGTCGAGAAACTAACTGATACCATTGCTAAGACCAGCATCGAAAATAAAACTTTTAAAACTTTCATTTATTACAAATTTTGTTGATTAAGCTTACTCTTTTAAGGTTTTTCAGCAAACACCTTTTTAATTTAGAAATAAGACACAATGCATTGCTGTTCAATAGAACTACAGCTATTCTCAACTAAAGTTATAGGAAATGTATCCACAAGACAACTCACGTATTAGTCTGAAAATGGTTATTATTTTAACGTGAGTTCGATATAAGAAACTAGTTATCGACAAAAAAATAAGCAGGTGATTAGTATATTAAGGTGTTGAATATCAATACACTAACAAATACCTGCTTATGTTAACTAGTTGTAAAATAGTTGAAATTTTCTGTTCAATTGATGATTTCTGCCTTGAATTTGCTCCAAAATGGAAAAATCACCTCATCGGACAAGCGAAAAAGCGTTATAAACCGAGTAAACTTTGCCTTTCTGAAATCATGACTATTCAGATCTTGTTTCACCTTTCTGGATATCGAAATTTTAAGACTTTTTATCTGTCTATGATCAAAGGCCATCTAAGATCATACTTCCCAAAAGCAGTAAGCTATAATCGAATGGTAGAGCTAATGAAAGAGAGCTAAAGGGATTAAGCTCTCTTTCATTAGCTCTACCATT
>JBCBHL010000327.1:0-8466 GCA_038525605.1 Bacteroidota bacterium | reverse complement strand
CTTTCACTTTGTCAGGCAGCAAATGGGTTTCGTCAGCCTCTCTCAGGTTATACATCAGGTTTTGTCGATAATTCATATGTTTTTGATTTTGCTGCTTTGCTTCCGGCTGGCTACAGGAAACAGTCCAAAAAAACAGCATCAAAAAAACTATTGCATTTTTAAAGAGGATATATGCAGCATTCTTACCTTCCATAAACTTTTTTAATGTAGTAGGGCGTTATAGTACAGCAAACCTTCCGGTTTTTATCAAAGTTATTTATAAATTGTAACATTATGGCTAAATACAAAGCCTATCACAATTGACTTGTTTTTGCTTACATGGACGAAAAGACAGACTTTTTATTGCAGATTGAAGATTATGTAAAAGATTCACTGCAAAAGGAATTGCCAAAGGAAGTAGTTTATCATAACCTTGATCATACGATTATGGTAGTGAATGCTGCCAAGGAGATTGGACAAAATTCCGGCTTAACAGAGGAAGATCTGGAGATTGTGACGATAGCCGCATGGTTTCATGACCTGGGATATAAGGAATCCGGCCAAAATCATGAAGAGATTAGTGCAAAGCTGGCTACAGAGTTTTTATCTGAACATGCTTATGAAGCTAATAAAATTAATAAGGTAAATGGCTGTATTCTCGCTACGAAAATGCCCCAGTCACCGAAAAACCTGCTGGAAGAGGTAGTCTGCGATGCTGATTTGCATCACCTTGGTACAGAGGATTACTTCCAGATGGCCAGAAGACTGAAGGACGAGATTAATAATAACAATACTGATGAATTGCTCACTGATGCCAAATGGATGCAGATGAATATCGATTTCATCAAAGAGCATAGCTATTTTACTGATTATGCTGAGAATAAGTTTGGTGTAGAAAAGCTAAAAAACCGAAAAAAGGTCAAGAAAAAACTCAAGAAAAAGGTTACTCCGGAAATTGATCAGTACCTAACACAGATCAATAAGCTGGAAACAAAACTTGAGAAAATCAAAACCACTAAACCTGACCGTGGAATCGAAACTATGTTTCGTTTGACATCCAAAAACCACCTGGATCTGAGTTCTATGGCTGATAACAAAGCGAATATCATGATTTCGGTGAATTCGATTATTTTATCCATCGTCCTCACAGTATTATTCAGAAAATTGGACGAATACCCTCATTTTCTGATACCAACTGTAATTCTGACAGTCGTTTGCCTGGCAACAATCGTATTTTCTATACTGGCTACCCTGCCTAATGTGAGCAAAGGAAAATTCACTCGGGACAATATCATCAATAAGGAAACGAACCTCCTGTTTTTTGGGAATTTTCATGGTATGAAACTTCCGGACTATGAGTGGGGTATGAAGCAAATGATGAAAGATGGTGATTATTTATATACCAGCCTGATCCGTGATATTTATTTTCTTGGAGTGGTACTTGGCAAAAAGTATAAGATGCTCAGGACCTCTTACACGATTTTCATGTTTGGATTTGTACTGGCGGTACTCTCATTTATCATTGCAGAAAGCCTCTTCAAACCTGAAATTCCATTTTGATCAATGAACTGAAGAGGAAAACATTTCTTGCCGTTTGACGAATTGAGACGTTTTTGCTCATAAGAAAATACTGATACACCTTCCAGGCATCATTGGCATGACAACAAGTATTACTTTTTATCTAAATCCTTCTAGCTTTTACATAATCATAAATAGCCATTTGTGCTCTTACTGATCCACCGGAAGTGTCTCTATCCAGAGGTTCCAGCATAGAATCGAGATCGTTCGCTTTTGTGTTGTCCGCGAGCTGAATCTTCAGCATTTCGATTAGCTCTGCTTTGTTATCAGGATCAGTAACAGGAAATATCACTTCAATTCTCCTTAAAAGATTTCTGGACATCCAATCCGCGGATCCCATTACGACCTCTTCGGCTCCATCATTATAAAAGTAAAATATTCTCGCATGCTCGAGGAACTTATCAACCAGTCTTCTGATGGTGATATTTTCACTTAACCCGGGAACGCCAGGTTTTAAACAGCAAATTCCTCTCACAATCATTTCTACCTTTACACCTGCCTGACTGGCCTCATACAGTTTATTGATGATATTTTTCTCTTCCAGGTTATTGAGCTTGATGATGATATGCCCTTTCTTCCCTGATTTTTGATTCTCAATTTCCCTGTCAATTAGTTGGGTAAATCTGTTGACAATATTGAACTGAGACACCATTAGTCGATTAAACTCCCCGGGCTGTTTTCTTTTGTACAAAAAGTTGAACAAGGAAGACAGCTCCTTATTCATTTCCTCATTACAAGTAAGCAACGCATGATCCACGTAGATTCTCGCAGTTTTTTCATTCAGGTTTCCTGTGCCGTAGAAGCCATAGTACCTTGCTCCTTCTACAGATTTTTTCATCTTCACAAGTGCTACTTTGGCATGTACTTTCAAGCCTGGGATACTGTAAATGATCTTAATACCTGCAGCCTCCATTTTTGATGCCCAGTACAGGTTGTTTTCCTCATCAAATCGGGCTTTTAGTTCCATAAATACCTTAACAACCTTCCCGTTTTTAGCAGCACTGATCAATGCATCGCCGATAAACGATTTTTCAGCCATCCTATAAAAGGTAACATTGATTTCAGCCACCATCGGATTGATAGCAGCCTCATTAAAGAACTGTAAGATGTAATCGTAACTCTGATAAGGGAAATGCAGTAGGTGATCCCTCTTTTCTATGGCTTTAAAAACCGATTTTTCTGAATGAAAAGGTGTATGAATAATCGGTGACTGCTTTTCATACTCCAGGTAATCACCGATAGGATTGGGCAATTGAAAAAAGTCGTTTAAGTTATGATGTCTGCCACCGGGAACAAGGTCCTGATCTGATAAAGAAAATTTCGCCTGCAGGCAGTCGAGCAATTCTTCAGAAATTGCAGAATCGTACAGAAACCTCGATGGAGTGCCCAGATTTCTCTTAGTAATTTGCTTTTGAATTTTGTCTACTAAATCCCCGCTGTATTCATCGTCGATATGGAGATCGGCATCCTTATTAAGTTTGATACTAACACACTCCAGAATTTCATAGCCAGGGAATACAATATCCATGTGCTGTCTAATGATATCATCGAGGTAGATGAAGTAGGTCTTGCCGTCAGTTGAGGGCAACTTAAAAAACCTGGGCAATGAATCTGAAGGGATATTCAGATAGCCAAAATACTCTTTTTCATCTTTGCTAAGCCTGACAGCAAAATACAGTTGCCTATTGTTAAGAAAGTCCTCTGATTCATTGACCTCCCACACCTTTGGTTGGATAAATGTAAGTACCGAGGTTTTAAAATAATGTAAGACTTCCTGCTGTTGCATGGCATCCATTTTAAAATCAGCCTTTGCGAGAAACAGACCTTCATTTTCAAGTGCGTCCAACACATTTCCCACGGTTTCTCCATATTCACTCAGTTGGCTGTTTACATTTTTGTGAATGTCCTCCAGCAACTCTCCGGGATTAAATTTGATCTTTTTATTGATCTTATCTTTATTGATCACGTCGAGTTTTCGGATGTCAGCTACCCGAACACGGAAAAACTCATCCAGATTAGAGCTGTAAATCGCAAGAAACCTCAGCCTTTCCAGCAACGGAACGTTTGTGTCTTTTGCTTCCTGAAGTACACGGTAGTTGAACTTTAACCAGCTTAAATCCCTGTTATGAAAGTTATCTGTAGAAGTCATAGAGTGTTCGGCTAATATTTTTAATATCCGGAAAAATTAAAGATAATTAATGCATATATTTCAGTTTTTTCATCTTTTATATAGCAGATCGTAAAAAAAGTATGTCAATGTTATGGTTGTTCATCTTTTAAGTTATTTTTTTGTTACAAATCTATGTCGTTGACTTATCACATCAGGTCTTTAACTGTAGAAGACATACCACAGATGCATGCAGGATTTCTCAAAGGTTTTTCTGATTATAAAATCCAGTTTAAACTAAATAGAGAAACATTTATCAAAAAATTTGTGGAAAAGCTCCACCTTGATTTTGACCTTTCCGTCGGTATATTTTACGAGAAAGAGCTAATCGCTTTTATTTTCCACTCAGTAAATGACTATCAGGGAAAAAGGGTGCTCTATAACGGTGGCACTGGAGTATCTCCTCAACACAGAGGAAAGAGGCTAGTAAAAGAGATGTACCAGTATATTTTACCAGATGCCCGAAAGGCCAGTATTACTCATTCAATACTGGAGGTACTAACCGATAATGTGAAGGCTATCAAAGCATATGAAAGTGTCGGTTTCCAAAAAGGGGCACTATTAAAATGTTTCAAGGCCACCTCACTATCTTTCGATCATGTCAATGACAACATCGGCATCAGAACGCAGAGGATATTCGATCCGTTTAAATACAATTATTTCAACCAGGCATTGCCTTCCTTTCAGGATGTTAATCAACAAATTATTTACGACCGAAATAATGAAACAGTTCTGGAGGCTTATCAAGGTGACCAATTAGTCGGATATATCATTTTTCATACCGAAAGCGGTCGGATCAGCCAATTAGCTGTTTTAAAGGAATTTCAAGCCAAAGGAATTGGATCAAGACTATTGAAAGAAACCTATTGGTTACTAAAGGAAAAAAATATTACTTTAATCAATCTGAGAGCTGAAGAAACTGCGACGGCCTCATTTCTGGAAAAAAGAGGTTTTATCAATGAGGTGGATCAGTATGAAATGGATTTGATATTTTAATCTCTGATCTTTACGAATTTGGCCTATTCCGTGTATCTTCCCCATTATGTTGTTTAGTGAGTTAGCTGCAATAGTTCCCGGATCGAGAGCGGTCGTACCCAACGACGATCATATTACACTTCTGATTACTGACAGCAGGAATATCACACCGCTTCCTCAAAGTGTATTCCTGGCGATTAAAGGCAACAATCACGATGGACATTCCTTCTTAAAGGAGGTTTATCAATCAGGCGTGAGACAGTTTATCGTAGAAAATGAAGACTATTCTCTTCCTGAAGATTGCAACGCCCTGATTGTCAGAAGTACGATCCTCGCCATTCAAAAAATTGTGGCTAAACACAGGTCACTTTTCAATTTTCCAGTCGTCGGTATTACAGGCTCTAACGGTAAAACAATTGCAAAAGAATGGCTTTCGACCTTGTTGCAAGGCCAATACAATGTGGTGAAGAGCCCGAAAAGCTATAACAGCCAGATAGGTGTTCCGCTATCCGTCTGGCGCATGAGTGATCAGCATTCCATTGGTGTTTTTGAGGCAGGAATTTCTAAAAAAGGAGAAATGTCACGGCTGGCAGAAGTCATCGACCCGGATATCGGCATATTCACTAACATCGGTTCTGCACATGCTGACGGATTCAATGATCAGGAAGAAAAAATCAGAGAGAAGTTACTGCTTTTTCAAAAATGTAAAACCCTTATTTACTGCAACGATCATGAAGCTGTTGCAACTGCCGTTGAATCAGAAATTGATTCCGAAAAAATATCATGGTCATTTTCGAAAGAGTCAGATTTCAACATAAAGTTTTCAAAGGGAATATTATCATTGGAAAGTAAGTCCGGCAAAGTTTATGAGTTCAAGCCAAAATTTACTGACAGATCCTCACTGGAAAATCTGATCCATTGCCTCGTTTGTTGCTTACATCTTGGCATTGATCCCCACTCTCTAAACGACTCTATCGATAGGATTGAAGGGGTACAGATGCGTCTGACCATCAAAGCAGCGACTAATGGCTGCTATCTGATTGATGATTCTTACAATAATGATTTATCGGCACTGGAAGTAGCCACGGATTTTTTGATCAGGCAGAATCAGAGGAAGAAAAAGACGATTATTCTCTCCGATATTTTACAAAGTGGGATGTTAGATGAAACACTCTACGAAAAAGTAGCCAGCCTGATTTCGGAAAGGCCGATAGACCGATTGATCGGTATTGGTGAACGGATCACCAGATTAGCTGATCAACTACCGATTGAAACTGTATTTTACAAAAATGCTGATGAATTGCTTCAATCGGATATTTCTTTCAACAATGAAATGATACTTATCAAAGGAGCGCGACGGTTTCAGCTCGAAAAAATAGTTCAGTTTCTTGAGCAGAAAGTTCATAGAACAGTTCTGGAGGTCAATATGGAGGCACTGGCTTATAATCTTAATTTCTTTAAGCAAAAACTTCATAAAAGCACTAAACTGATGGTGATGGTGAAAGCATTGGCCTACGGAGGAAGTTATGAAATAGCCAACTTACTGCAATATCATGGGGTCGACTACCTGGGAGTAGCCTATGCAGACGAAGGTGTGAAGCTGCGTCAAAACGGAATTACCTTGCCTATTATGGTGCTCAATGTTACGGATAATGCTTTCGACGTGCTGGAGCGCTATCAGCTGGAGCCTGAAATCTATAGTTTAGCGCAGCTAGAGCGTTTTATTGCTCATTTTGAAGGGAGAAAATCACCTGCAATCCATCTCAAAATTGAAACCGGCATGAATCGGCTGGGTTTTGCGAAGGAAGAGATCACGCTATTGATCAATTTACTAAAAGCCAATGGTAATAACCTTCAGGTTGCAGGGATTTTCACACATCTGGCCAGTGCAGATAATCCATCTGATAATGACTACAGCAGAAAGCAGCTGACACTATTTACTGAGTTAAGTGACCTAATCATTGAGACACTTGGCTATCAGCCATTGAGACACGCACTCAATACTGCCGGCATCAGCAGCTTCCCGGACTATCAGTTGGAAATGGTTCGTTTGGGCATTGGCTTATATGGCTATGATGCACTATTTAGTAAGGATTTAAAAGTTGTAAGCTCCCTCAAAACCACCATTTCTCAGATCAAAAGAGTGAAGCAGGGAGAAAGTGTTGGCTATGGCAGGTCATACAAGGTAGAATCAGAGATGACGATAGCAACCATTGCTATCGGTTATGCTGATGGTTTCAGAAGGAGTCTTTCAAATGGCGTAGGCAAAGTTAGTATTCGCAATCATCTGGTACCTGTTGTGGGCAGGGTATGCATGGATATGACGATGGTAGATGTCTCCGAAATTGATGCTTCTGTTGGGGATGAAGTGGTTGTTTTTGGCAATCATCCGGGCATTGAAATGCTTGCCGATTGGATGGATACGATTCCTTATGAAATACTGACAAATGTAGGAGACCGGGTGAAGCGTATATTCATCTCTGAATAAACCCGAGATAGATAAAATATTTGAAAGAGTAATGGTGCAATTTCACCTGCATTTCAACGCAACTCATCGATAAGGTTGAGGAAATTAAAAAGACGCTGATACCTTTGTCATGTATTCATAGAATACAGGGCTTTTTTGAGCTTCCAGCTACATCTATAAAAATACAATCTTCATTGTTTTACAAGGTAGATAGAAGGTGCATTCATGGGTTCTAGTCCGCCACATGGTGCACTTTTTTATGTAAGCAAATTATCTGATTTTTTTCATGTAAACGAAAATACTTGACATTATGATTATGATCAGCAGGTAAAAATAAATACTCTCATACCAGGATGTTTTCACTATGACAGGTGATATATCTCCTACAACTACAAAATTATTCCAGTGAAAAGGGTGGTGAAATAATGGATTGGCATTTTCAAGAAACGCTAATTTTGCCAGACGTAAGGCCTCATCTTTAGATTTACCTTCAGCCAGTTCCTTGTAAAACAATTTCATCAACTCACTTGACGACTGATCGTTAACGCGCCAATGGCTGGTCACAACAGATTTTGCTCCGGCATACGTAAAGGCTCTAGACAAACTCATCACACCTTCACCACTTGCTAAGTTTCCATTACCAGTATTACATGCACTGAGAACAGCCAAATCACAATTCAAACTGGTGTTATACAGTTCATAATTGTGAAGGAAGCTGTCATCGAGAGAATCTCGTGAATTGCTAAAAATGAATTTCGAGTTTTCTGAATTTTCATTATCGACCAATGCATGCATGGCAAAATGAAGTATGTTGTAGTCTTTTATCACTTTCATCACAGCTGATTCTGTAGCTTTAGACCCTGAAAGAACTTTACTATTAAAGTAACTGCCTATTGATTCTACCTCCTCTTTATTGTAATAAAGTTCCTCAAAACCATCCCTGTATTCACCAAGCTGCGCTAATTGGATTGTGTCCGTGAGTATATCTTTGTATGAAGGTGCGACAGCAAGCAATCGGGGTGTCGATCTCTTAGGTTTGCTTGCCCCCTGACGCTTATCAAATAGCAATGTTGATGAATAGCCATATGAAATGTTATAGTCATTGACCAAGTAGCTCAGGTTTTTATAATTGTAAAGGCCTTTCTTTTGAGAGGCACTGATTAACAATTCGAAAGGCAGAAAATTCAGGTGCTTGTCGGGAATGATAAATAGTCGTTTAATATCAGGGTATCTGCTAAATTCTGGAATCAGTTTTAAAAACAGGTAATGCGACTGCTCCATGAACTTATTATATGCAGAC
>JBCBHL010000326.1:0-8476 GCA_038525605.1 Bacteroidota bacterium | reverse complement strand
CAACTAGACGCACCACCGCGTATAGAGAAGATCGGGCTGGAAATCATGAAGTTACTTACATCAAACTCCAGGTTACCTGACATATCCTCCACTACTTCATTGGTATACATACTCATCTGTGTGAGGTCTGCAATATGGAATGCCACGTCTGCGGCAAAGAAAACTGCTCCCGCAACGGCACTTTTACGAACCGAACTTTCAGTAACAAACTTGGAAATGCGACGCATCACTAATCCATAGGCACCTAACTTGGCTCCTCCAACTGCTCCGGTAGCTATATAGCCTCCTCCACCTAAAAACAGGTTGTCTACCAACTCACGTTTATTAGGATACCAGCCTGAAAACTTATTTTTGTTATAGACACTGATATCATCATTGGTTTTGATGTCGATACTGTAGTAGTCTCCGACATCACTTTCGTCGATGACATAGCCAAACTTGATGGTGTTGGTAATTGCATCCTCATCGGAGGTCTCCAAACCAATCCCTAAGTCGAAATCGTAACGCAGGTTGAAACCGTTACCAGCGGTAAACGTACCGAAATCAGCATTTGCATAAGCATCCCAGTTGTGGGTTCGTGTATAATTGAAGCTGGTCGTGAAATCCTGCTCGGTAGAAGCCTCATAGGCACCCACTGAACCATCAATGGAAATGTTATTGACTAAAGTAGACTCAATCTTCTGTGCTTCATTCAAAGCAATGGTACTGATCCAGGTAGAAATTTGTTGATTCAAAAAGGCCACAGAGTCCATTTCATCAGCCGGATCGAGTAAAAACTCATATGAAAGATTGTCTGAAAATGATGATCCTGGATTATCAGCGATCAATGAAGGGTTATCATTATTCAATCCAAACCATCTCGACTCGGGTGGCTGATTTGTAGTATATTTTCCGGAATTCAACAATAAATCGTCTCGTAATTCCATTAATGTCGGAATTACATTTTCGATGATGTGACGTTGCGTGTAAACAAATATTGTTGGTGCTTCTTTATCGGTAATAGCCAGTCCCTGAGAAACCGCAAGTACCAGATCCGACCCTGCATCAGGCTGGATATAAGAATGACCTGCTGCATCGGCATCTGCTTTCAGCATCACCCTCAATCTGTTTGTTCTCGACATGAACAGGTTATCTGCTGTTCCGATGTATACATCGGCCATTGATCCTACATCTTCAGGATCAGAGCTCGTTTCTATCCTTCTGTTGAAGGTAAATGTCTCTACATATTCACCATTGTAGCTGAAACCTTTGGAAATCTCCATTCCATACTCGGCGTTGTTCCAGAATCTCGTAGGAGCTGTGGCACCAGGTCCACCCAGGTCCAGGTCGCTACCTGCATAGGTCACGTGATCCAATGAAGTACTTGAACTATTGCTGTATTCCCAAGACTTAGCACCACTGAATGAGGAACCTGTTTCTACATAGGCGTAACTGTTTGATCCCGGAGGATCATGCAATACAATCTGAGGTATCTCGGCACCATAGGTGACGAAATCTGTTCCGTCAATGACTCTGTCTCCCAGAATATAAGCAGTCTTAATAAGCTCAAGAGACTGTCCAGGTGTGACCACATATACTTCCAGGTTTCTGGTAAATGACTTGTTTCGTTCAATTGGGTTGATCGATACATCAGGAGGACCCACATAAAAGTCGTGAGAAAACTCACCATCTGCATTGGTTGTACCTTCAGCTGACGGTGATCTTTCAGACAGGTTATTCACGATGGAAATCTCAGCTCCTTCCACATTGACTTCATCATAATATGCTCCCTCTACCGGGTGATTTGGGTTGTAATAAACCTCCTTCACCTTGACAACTGACTCATACTGTCTGTTTTTCTCAACCATGATGAATGGAAATGGATTATCCGCACTGCTTAAATCTAACTCTACTGTATTTTCACCATCCACATAACTGATTGTCTCATTCCCTGAAAAAGGATTTCCTTCAGAATCAAGCAGTGATACCTGCGGCGTTACCCGAATGATGAAATCTTGTCTTTTGTTGTAGACAATCGTTGAATCTGCCTCAGTCTCTGCGTCAATTACTTCTGTCTCTTCTACAGGGTAAATATTAGCAGACAAGTCTATAACTGGCAGGTCATCCGCTTCTGTAAAGTAAGTATCATTTCCAGCCTTATTGACCACCCATGATTCAGGGATCAATTCGATTATATATTCACCAGTAGTAGCATCTGTCTGAACAGTAAAGATATCTGTAATGGCATCATCATCTGTAGCCAGGTCATAGCCCAGAGACTGTAATTGGAACTCGACGTCTGCAACGTCTACGTTGTTAAAGCCTATTCCAAATCCGGACTTCTTACCAGCTTCCACTGAACCTCCGGCAACTTTTCCAACTACGGTAACTTTCGTATCATCGAAAAACTCTATTTCGCCACCGAGCGGGCCATTGAATTCATAAGTCACAATACTACCAAACTCATCCAGCTCCGGGAAATGTCCTTTTGAAAAGGTATGTCCATCCTTCTCTACCGAAATGTAGTGGTAGCCAATCGGCACATTGATTGTAAACTTTCCATCTGCCCCGGTTCTGACCACTTTGTTATCCGGGCCTACCACTTCTACACCATCAATCTTCAAAACAGCACCTTCCACCGGAAAGTCTGTATTGTCATATCTGACCACTCCGATCACCTCAAAGGAAGAGATATCAAGGAAATCCAATCCATTGGCGGTTTTGGAACCGTCTCCAACGAAAATCGATCGTGAGTTTGGAGAAAATTCGTGTTGTCCCAACGATGGTACTGCTCTAAATACTTCTCCTCCTCCTAAATAAGGAATATATTCAATGGAATAATCCCCAAACTGATCCGTTACACCTCTCACGCCAAGCTGTGATGAGGTAGGAATGTCATCGGAAAATTCTGATAAATTGGTAAAGACTGCATCCACCTTATTGAAAATGATACCGTCACTTGAAACATCATAAGTGTTTGTTCCAATGCCTTCATCAAATCTGTAGTATAATTTCAGATCAGAATTGGCGGCATTGATGATCCTGCCATAGTCTCTTTGAATCTCTTCTGCAGTTCTGGCAATATTCCAAACCCTTAATTCGTCCAGATTCCCTTCAAACTCATTTCCTAACTTAGCAAAAAAGTCATTGTTATCGATCATAGAATTGTTATCGACACTATTCAGGTCACCTTCCATGACCAGTTCTCCGTTCTTGTACAAACGACTATCCAGAACCTCCGCATTGTCATATACATATGCCCAATGAGTCCACTCGTCAGATTTATCGTTGGTCTCGTTGTAAATAAATTCATAGCCTGATCCACCGTATACATTGATCGAACCGTCGCTTGTGTAGCTTATTTTTAAAATCTGACCAGGAGCTGGAACTGCATCACCGTTATTCCAATCGAATAAATCTCCTGCTTCGTCCGCTTCTTTCTTTGCCCAGAATTCTATGGTAAGTGCGTCATTTTCAAAAGAGAAACTCTCAGTAGTTTCCAAATAATCACTACCCGTGAATTGTACACTGTGCCCTACTTGTTTACCATTGGTTCGCTCTACTGTCACCGCTACATCTTCAACAGGATTTCCTCCTTCGTATTCAATGTGTCCATTAGCCACCCCATATGAGGTAATAAATCCTACATCGATCATTTCATTCGATATAATGATCTTGTCTTCACATTGCGCCTCAGCAGCAACTTTGTAGTCATACAATACACCCCCAATGGCAGTTTCATCGTCATAGATCAAACCATCTGCCACTACGGCAATCAGGTCGAAATTGTTCTCACCTGCTGGTGAACGTGATATTCTGAATCGATCTACTTGTGATAGACTACCAAAAACATCCCACTCCAAACGAACACGGTCTGGATAGTAGGCCTTGGAGGCATCAAATGCAGAAATCATATTGGTTAAATCCTGGCTGATGTTCCCAGTAACGTCTGAGGAAGCAAAGTTTGCATCGCTCTCCTCATCAGAGTTACATTCATTAAAAGATCCTACTGTATATCGATAGGTCTGGCAAAGCTCGATTCCATTATCAGTAAAGCTGGTGTTGTCTTTCCCATCAATTGTAAAGTAAGTCACGTCTGATCCGTCTAACTTTTCTCTTTTTACTACATATCCGTCAGTAGATAAATCGTCCCTGTTATTCCAGGTAAGCTGTAGTTCTTTGTTATCAAGATCTTGTATTAAGCTGAGGTTGTTGGGAGCGCGGGGTGTTTCTCTGGTAAAGCCAATCACGTCGGCAGTGGTCCATTCTCCAAATACATCACAACCATTATCACCCTCTCCGTATGCCTGAATTCTATAATAGAAATCCCGCTCAGGACTAGCTGTCTCATCTGTGTAACGGTTGACACCACCATCGATGTCACTGGCAATATATTCATCCCAAAAGTTAAAATGGTCATCAGTACCACGCTGAATTCTCCAGTATTGTGGTGTATTGGGACTATTCCAGGTCAGCTCAATACCACCACACTCATCTCTGGTGGCTGAAAAACCTGTTGGCGGATCCACTTGCTCTCTAACTCTGGCCTCAACAGTCGCTGCATCATCAGAGTAATAGGGAACCCCATCGATATTCCAGTAAGTTCGCAGAGCGTATTCATATACAGAACCACCTACATGGTTCTTCTCATCATAATCATCGGTATCTTTTCTCCTGACTTCAACTCCATTTCTGCTGAGCTGATAACTTACATTGTTCCCATTGATATAATCTGGTAAGTCATTTAGCTCTTCCCAGTCAACATCTAGTGTAAGATCCTCCCAAACACAATCTTCAGCTTGAAGATCAGCCAAATCGCCAATTCTTGGCGGCTTTACCACGGGAAATGAACCCACTACACTAAGGTCAGTAGAAAGTTCTGCATCACCAACGGCATCATATGCATAGTTGGGGCTTCTACTAGGGAAACTTCCCGAACTCTGCTCCGTACCGTGATAGTATCTGACCAAATCATCCCAGTGCGGGTGATTTACGTTGACTTCTTCATCATAGTACTCTGCTATTTCTGCCTCTTCCAGCACTGATTTCCATATTCTAACTTCTGACATCCAGAAAGTTCGCCTTAATCCAAAAAGGTCACCACCAAAGGTACGATTTCCCTCTCCACGTGGTAAGATATTAGGCCATGGATGATTTGCTGCCTGACGCAAGCCCTCTTCTACGGCCAATTCACCGTTGATATACAACTTAAAGGAATTGCCGGATAAAGTAACTGCTATATGATTCCAACTACCACCAATCGTTGTAGTTCCACTATAATCTGACTTGTAGGGTAAATCATATTTATATACAAGACCAGCGGGAGCACTTTGTATATCTCTCAGAACCACCTGCCATTTATTTGTCTGGCCAGCTAAATAGCGTACTGCTATGATACCATCTTCACTGGCTTCTCCTTTGAAACCAAAGAAAGGAAGATCCAGATTTGGTCCTACCCAAACCCAGGATTCAACAGTCATCTCGCCATTGAGTCCCATTGGTCTATTGGTGGGATTTGACACATGCAGGTCCTTTCCAAAAGGGATTAATATCATACCCTCTCTTTCTTGCTGTGCTTGAGCACTTCCTATTGACAATAATGCCAATGTCACTACAAGGAACAGGAGCCGGAGCGAGGTCCGTCCTATGTCCTCATAGTGGAAGTGATAAAATTGTGCTAGTGAGTTTTTCATCTGCTATTGGTTATTTATAAGTTCTTGTAATGCAATTCGAAATTCTTATAGTACAATTTTCGCAAGAAAGGGCATGCTAGTTAATAGAAAGCAGTAGACAGCTTGTGGACAACCAGATTTTAAGTATTTTAATCAGTGGACATTTAGTAGACATTTTTCGGAATTCATCAAAATGTTGATAGAAGATGGCAATAAAGTACAAAAAATCAGTTGACTTTCAGCAAATGGTCGGTTCACGTGAACACTGAGCTATTAGCTCATGTCAATGAAAACTACCTGATCAAAATTCAATTTGTTTAACAGGAAAATTTTTGGAGATAGGGAATCGATCCTTCTACCTATTAATTGATTCATTCGATTAAATTGTCCAGAATTGCAATCCACTAAAAAAGCCGAATCTGTACCAGATTCGGCTTATAGACCACAACTAACTAGTCTGACTACATCCGAGAAATCTTCCAGCCCTTCCCGAAAGTGCTTTTATTCAAATGGTACCTGCATGATGTTTTCTTTCAAAGTCAATGTGTAGATCGTTCATAACGTTGGCTTGCTGATAAATTCTTCGTCCGTAGAGATCGATCAGTCATTCAACAACCTGTGAAGTCACCTGCCAGATCATCACACACTTCCGAATTCAATTACTTTAGCAATCAAAATAATCAGGACAAGTCCTAAAAGTAGCGTTCGGCAAACTACATCGTTAGATTTTTTCTCCCCATCATTCATAAATCAAAAATAGAGATTACAAATAGCAGTTTTTACTTTGTCCAATTGACAATTAGTAGACATCTATTTCAGATGCATTGATCATCAAAAGGAAAATGGGAAATACAACAAAAAAGGCAGTAATTATTCTCCAATTCTGATCTATTAAAAATCGAACAGGAACTTTCTAAGGTCATCTTTGGGGCCCAGATTCATCTTTTTCTTCATTCTGTTAATGGCCTTTCTCAACGCATCGTCGGACGACCCAGTCATTTGGGTGATCTCAAAATTACCCATCCCCATTTTAATGTAGGCGCACAGTTTTCGGTCGTTAAGACTAAGCGCTTCAAACTGCTTATTGAGCTTCTCGAAGAAACCGGGATTCGTTTCATCAAAATGATGTTTAAAATTATTCCAACTCTTGTCCAGGTCGAGGTGAATGACAATTTGTTTTTCTATTGATTTGATATCTGTAGCATGTACATAATTGGTAATTCTATCTAGTTTTGATACCTGCTGTAAAAGATCTTTCAGTAAAACATTTTTCTGATGATCGAATACTGCCATGCTGGTCAATTCTCTTTCTTTATGCTCCAATTGTTGCTCTATGTACATTTTTTCTTTCTCAAGCAACTGTTTGATGGTCTCGTGCTGCCTTTTGAGCCTGAGCGACGCAGCACTTCTGGCCCGGAATTCAATGGGACTAAACGGTTTTCTAAGAAAGTCCACAGCACCAGCGTCCAGCGCTTCCTGCAGGTTTTCGACGGTCGTCATTACACCTGTCGCCACTATGATTGGAATATCCTGCGTATCCTCATCTGATCTGATCATTTTGATGGCTTCAATGCCATTTACCTCCGGCATCTGCCAGTCCATCAGGATCAGGTCCGGCAGTTTCTTTTTGGCAAGGTCATAGGCTACTTTACCGTTTGGTGCATAAAATACCTGATCGGTAAATTCACTTACAAATGAAATAACTACATCTACATTCGTATAATCATCATCTGCAACCAGAATTTTAATGTCTTTCAGGTCATTATTCATGATATCTTTTTTTAGTTAGCAATAGACACTATCACCTTGGGTTTTATATGAATTGAATTTCTATGTTCTCAATATGACTATTCTTTCAGATCAATAACCAGCAGCATAACTCTTATGTTAAAACCTTCCTTCCGCGTACAGTAAAATTATCTTATGCGAGTTATCAATCCAAGTAGATTATGAGCTTAAAACTTCTGAAAGTAAGTTGCTATAGCGCTGTGAGTCACCCTGTCGCACTGCTGACTCTACCGCCTTTTTCCAGTCCGATTCGATACCATCTGCTGCCATCTCATCAAGTAGCTTAATGATTTCACCGACCTGATACACTTCTTTCTCCTTCAACTGGCTGGCATACACTTTTATCTTTGGAATTTCAACGTCGATCAGGGTATTTGCTGAGTGGTGATCACTGCTGATTTCCAGCCCTGGTGCCGCTACTACTTCTTCTGCCGGCAAACTGATGATAAAACTAGAGCCTTTTCCTTCAGTGGATTTAACAGCGATGTTACCATTATGCGCTTCTACTGCCAGTTTGCAGAATGTAAGCCCTAAACCAGTGGATGCAACTTTGCCGCTCATTTTTGCATCACCCTGCCAGTATTTATCGAAAACATGTAAGAGCTCAGCTTGGGGAATTCCCATCCCTTCATCAATCACACTCGCCTGTAAGAAACCGTCCTGTTTACCTTCAGCTACCAGCAGGCTGACATTTCGACCGGGTTTCGAATATTTTGCCGCGTTCGATAACAGGTTTACAAATACCCGTACCATTATTTCCCAATCGCAATTGAGCGTGTAATCGTACTGAATGCTGATCTTAAAACTCAAACTTTTTTCCTGAAACAGCAACGAGACCTGCTGCCTGGCTTCTTCCACAACTTCACTGATCTTACAGAATGTTTTATTGAGCGAAAATTTAGCTTCTTCAAACTTTTGAACATCCAGCATGTTTGTGACCAGATTCAGCATCACTTTTCCCGAGTGATTGATTTTCTTCATTTTCCGATCAAAAATATCACTCTCTGAAAAACCCAATACAGTATTTAAGGAATTCT
>JBCBHL010000325.1:0-8504 GCA_038525605.1 Bacteroidota bacterium | reverse complement strand
CAAAAATCATTACAAACTGAAAATCAATCACCACACTTTCTGATGGAAGAGAAAGAGTTTGAAGACAAATTAAACACAGTTCTTAAAATGATACCGAACGGCCAGAGAGAAGTCTTTCTCATGAGCAGAATTGATGGCCTGAAGTATGAAGAAATATCATTAAGACTGGGTCTAAGTATAAAAGCTGTTGAAAAAAGGATTAGTAAGGCCATGATGATTATTAAAGAGCACCTGGGCATAAAAATTTAACCAAAATCAACCCGATGATGGAAGATACCAATGATGAATTAGACATTTTGCTATCCAAACTGCAAACAGTAGAAATACCTTTTAAAAAGGATATCGCATCTGTCAGGCTAAAGATAGCTGCAGTCGCTGAGGAAACATCCGAAGATAGAAAAGTGATACCACTAAATCGTGTTTTATTAGGCATTGCAGCGAGTATTGTAATACTGATGGTAGCTGGCTGGTTGTTTTTAAATCCTGCGAATGATGTTTCGCTGACCAATTCAGATACTTCGATCAAAACGGCAATTCTACCCGACAATTCTGAAGTTACGCTCAACGCATACTCGGAGATCAGTTATGACAAGTCTTGGAACAGAACGCTTTCTTTAGCAGGTGAAGCTTTTTTCAATGTTACCGAAGGCAAAACTTTCACTGTCCTCACTGATGCCGGAAAGGTACAGGTACTTGGTACTTCTTTCAACGTTTTTGCTCGCGATGGTCATTTTGTCATTGCCTGTAAAACCGGCAAGGTAGAGGTAACCATTGACAAATCAGGTTATAAAAAAGTACTCTCGCCGGGAGAAATGATACAATCTGACTCGAAAGAGGTGAAGACATTGCTTATTAACCCTAAAGAAATTGGAAGCTGGTCCTCCGGGTTATTTCAATATAAAGGCTTTCCAGTGAAAGAAGTTTTCAAAGAAATCAGCAGGCAATTTGATGTTGAAATCAGCGTAAGCCCCAAAATCAATAAAAAATTCACCGGATACTTTAACAATAAAAAACTTGAAAATGCACTTCGATCTGTCTGTTTGCCATTAAACTTAACATTCAACAAAACCTCTGAAAATAAATATTCCATCAGTGAAAACATTAGCAACTAAAATCGGATTACTTTTCATTCTGATTTTTCAACTAAACTACTGTTTAAAGGCTCAGGAAAAGCTGGCGATTGATTATGCCGGCAGGTCGCTCAATGAAGCACTGGAACTGCTCAGTGAACAATACGATCTGAAATTTTCATATGATTCCGAGCAACTGGAAAAGTACTCAATCAGCCGACAGATCAAAACCAAGACCATTGAAGGACAGGTGAATAAGTTGTTTAAAAACTTGCCTTTCAATATAGATTTGATCGATGGTATCTATCTCATTATTCCAAAAGTTGGTGACATTAAGAACCGTTTGACCAGAGTAAAAGTAGTGGATCAGTCAACTGGTAAACCCCTTCCCTATGCACATGTGTTCACCGACAATAACTCCCTGATCAGTGATCAAAATGGCGTTTGTGTTTTCAAAGAGATCGCTGAAACTATCAATGTATCCGCCAGCTATATCGGTTACAAACAAACTACGACTAAAATATCTGCGGAGAAAGAACAGCAGGTCATCTACCTGGAAGAAGACCCATTTATCCTAAAAGAGTTAATTCTTTCCACCAACAAATACGAAATTGACGAAGTATCATCGGGCTTTTTTAGTCTGAATCCGGAAAGATTCGATGACTTACCCAGTTTAGGTGAGGTTGATGTTTTTAAAACACTTCAACTACTACCGGGCGTAAAGGGTACCGATGAATCCACGGCAGGCTTATTCATCAGAGGAGGAACACCATTTCAAAACCTCGTACAAATGGACGGTTTCACTATTTATCATACAGAGCACTTTTTCGGAATATTCTCTGTGATTAACCCTTTCATGATCGATAATGTTAATCTGTACAAAAGCACATTTCACTCAAAGTACGGTGGAAGGGTTTCGTCTGTTATTGATATTACCGGAAAAGAATCTACACAAGATAAAGTATCCTTTAACACCGGTGTGAATTTTCTATCGCTGAGTAATGCCATCGCCTTCCCCGTTTCAGAGAAGACGTCCGTAATCGCAGGTGCGAGGTATTCTTTCACTGATCTAATTGAAACAGGGCTATTTCGAAATTTTTTAACTACCAGCAGAAACTCATACCTGGAGGCTGTGGACCCCGGACTTGCAGATTATCTACCGGAACCTTCATTTAACTTTTATGACGTCAACAGTAAAATATCCCATCGGGTAAATGATAAACACCTGTTGGACTTTAACATTTACGTCAGCCGGGACGATTATAAGGGTTTTCTTAGTGATGATGACAGCACATCAGTATTAACGATATCAGATGATATCAATCAACAAAACCTTGGATTCAGTATCAACTTAAAAAGCTATTATCGGCCTAATTGGTATTCCATTAACTCTATGAGTTATTCCGACTACAGTGATATTACCCGATCTTCAATCAATCAGGTAGTAGATGGTCCTATCTTTTCAATTACCTCCGAATCAAGGTTGCTTGAGTTGGAAAGGTATGAAAATCAGATAGAAAACACTGTTAAAGATATAAGCTTCAAAAGTCAGCATGAACTAATTATAGACTCAATGAAAACCGTCTATTTTGGTGCAGAAATCAACAGTCTGCAAACGAAATTTAAGATTAATGAGGCGTTCGTTCAGTTCTTTATCAGAAATTCCGATAGTGTAGAAGTTGACAATCAGCAACAATCGATGATTTACAATTTATATGCAGCTACTGACTGGCATACAGGTAATTTCTACATGAATGCTGGTTTGAGAGGTGGTATTTACAGTAAGAACAGCACTGCTTACATTGACCCGAGAGTTTCAGCATCTTACTTCCTCTCCAAATCATGGTCTTTCAAAGGTGCCTTTAGTATACACCATCAATTCATGAACTATGTTTCCAGGTCGTTATTTGAAAACAACACGAAGTTTTACTGGCAACTGGCGGACTTTGAACAGATTGACCAACTGAAAAGCTATCATTACTCTGCAGGTTTCCTGTTTAACAGGGAAAAGTGGACAATAGACCTGGAGTATTTCCACCACCGAACCAATGGAATTTTGGAAAATACCGCTGTTGGAAATTCCTTCGTGCTGGCCAGCCCAACTACTTTGACACTCGATGATCTGTCAGGATTTAACATTTCGGAAGGAATCGATATGCTGGTAAAATATAAAAACAAAAGTTTCAGTTCATGGATCAGCTATTCTTTGAACTACGCCAAAAACAGATTTCCCTTGATCGACGAGGGCGAATTCTACCCTGCCAACTTTCTGCAAAGGCATGAAATGAACTTTGTTGCCAATTATCAACTCAATCACTGGAACTTTTCACTGGTTAATATTTTGGGATCGGGAAGACAGTTTAGTACTCCTACTATCATCAATCAAAAACTTTCTTATACTGAATCATCTTTAGCAACGGAGCAGCTCGATCCATATGAAAGAGTAGACATTGCTATTAAATATTCTCTGAAGATTAAGAAAGCAGAACTGAATTTCGGCATTTCAGTTTTCAATGCCTTGAATACAAATAATCTCAAAAACAGGAGATTTAACCGAAGACATTTTCTTCGAAGCGAAAACGGAGGTCTTCGGGTTATTGGAGAACCTGAGTTAGTATCTTTCAATACGGAGCTACTTAGCAGAACGCCTAATTTGTTTTTTACAGCAAGGTTTTAAAAACAATCAATTGACATATAATCAAATTACTATTTGCTTATCTAATAATCTCACCTCAGAGAAGCATAATATCATTCAATTAAGAACAGACTATTACCAGGTTTTACTAAAAATTTTCTCATCATTTGAGAAAAATCTTCAAAAACTGGTAGGGGGAATTATCACTACTTCGTATTAATTGTGAAACAGGTTCTAAAACGAATTATTGCATTTGTCAAAGTAACAACCATTGTAAGCGTAGCAGGTCTTTATCAATTATTTGAACAAAAAAGCAACCATGTCTTCCCGGGGATTAAGTAAAGTCTTTCTTCCCCGGTTTTTACCTTCAACTTCACATTTTTGCTTACTGATTTTTAACAAACTGCCATAGGATTTATTAACAAACGTGGCATGGCAACCAATTGCTACTTACTAAGCTTCTCGACTTCTATCCTGATGAATTCCGGTAAGTAATTTGGTGTACAATTTTTTGGAACGATTTCATCTTTGTAAAGACCAGTGGAACTGCCAATAGTGATGCACCTATCTCTAAATTCGTTCTGCCACTTGCCTATTTGTCCAGCTGTGAAATTCATAGCCCATTGAACCTCCGGTTGCTCTTTCATCAGGTTTTCCTCAATGGAGGACAGCAAGTACTCAGTATTGTCGTGTTCCGTATTTCCCATCCATCGCAACCTTGCCTGGTAATACCAGAACACTCTCCTTTGCAATGGTGACCGACTCTTTTCCCAGGATTAGATGAGCGAAATGATCTTTTTATCTTTCATCAGCTGATTTGCCATTAACCAGTCAATCAAATGATTCTGATCCTTGAACTCATGATTTTGAATATCCCGATCAAGCTGGTCTATTGTTTCCTGATTCAATTGCTTCTTATCCATTATTAAAATGGCCAGCTGCCTTGGTAAGAATTTTCCAGTCGACCATAGTTCCAAAGCCAACTCATGGTCTCTTTTAATCTCCTTTGCAATCTTTCTAATATCTCCAAGTTTGGTATCTGGAGTAATTTGGGAATTGATCGCATTCGCTTTTTCAGAAAGTTCCATCATGCTCTTTGGTTAATTACAACAAGAAAAATATACGCTTTGAGTTTTTTACTTACCATTGAAGATAATAAATATCCAAAAAATGTCAAGGTAACAAGCATGCAATGGTTGTAGAAAGAAAGATGAAGAAAACAATAAGCTAAGATAAATCCTAAAGGCAACTATGCTTATAAATCCGATAGCCAACCATTAATCATCTCACGGAACCTGATAAAGTAAATAATTGCAAAAACAAGATTCTACAGGCAATCATGCATTAGAATTGATTGTGCGCGGATATCAATGGACAAAATAATGCCTGATTGCAATTCAACAATGCTGATTGACTTCTGATCAATTATATTAGCTTCAAAGTCAGATAATAGACTTATTTGACATTTATATGCACTAAAAACAAATACGCTATGAGTCACATTCACAAAGCAGACGACAAAAATTATACACCCGAGCAACGAAAAAAGTTACTCGAAGAGCCCCGATGGCAATATGCCCGTGACCAGGTAAACCCTGATGTATTGAATGAATATTTCAACTTCCTCAATCAGGGAGTGGTAATCAGAGGAAATGCCGAAGGAACTCCACTTATGAAAACCACAGGGATTTACGGACCGATTGGCATTCATGATACAGTGGAACTTCACCGGGGAGTTAAAAAAACGGTAAAAGTCGTTTCAAAGGATCCGGTTGCCAACAAAGAGGACCATTTATTATATCAGCTAAAACATTTAAAAGCTCACGCCCGAGCACCCGAACCAACACTTTGTGCAAAAGTCCATGCCAAATGGGTGAGTGGTACCGATGGAGGCAAACTGCCCGATGTTGGCAAATCTTCCAATGTTTTTGGTTATACCGGCTCTTTACTGATCAATGAAGAAGACATTGATTTCCCAGTATTGGATATCAAACATCCTAAATTCCATGATACATTAGCCTACTATGGCGCGAAGCTACTCGGTAAGGAAGAGCCCTTTTACATGGGGTATGATAAACCTATTTTCGGAATGGAATATGATACCAGTTTACCGGGTTATATTCAGGATTATGTAATGAAATCCTATGGCGGTGGCGGGTTATTTGTGGAACACCATCCTTTTCCGCATATCTGGTTTCCAAACCCGACGGAAGAGGAAAAAGACAGTAACATCTGTCGTGTGCTACTGGGCAGAGTTATCCCTGAGAATGGTGAGCAGGAAGATGAGCAAAAAGCAGATTACATTAAAGATGGTGATTCTTGTATATTGATAGCAGGCAAAAAATCAAATCCAGAGTACAGATTTACGGTGTTCGAAATCCCGCAGGATGGTTCTGCAGTCGCAGTAGATGAATGCTGCATCCACAATGACAGTTTCTGCAATGGTAAGCAGGTTGTATTCTTAGCGGATACAAAAGCCAATACTGTAGCGCTAAGAAAAACATCTCCCTTTGAAGATTTAAGAATCTCAAGAGTGAATCCCAAAGTTTAATTGAATACCTGAAATAGTCAATTATTGGATCAAGCAATATTTGTGAGGAGCTGAATTGCTTGATAATATCTGGCGGCAACTTAAAAATCCTTGCTATGATGTAGTCAGCTAAAAATTAACTTCTTACGATTTATTTAAGTCATCTCTGCTTTTGATAGTGTGAATTTGAGAGCGAGAAATGAGATCTACCTCCTCTGGATTTCTAATCGTTTCGTTTTCTGCAGCTGGTGCCTGATACCGAAGAGCTTTAAATTTCAAAAACATAAAAACCCCGATTCAACTCTAAAATCGCATTAATTCAGCGAATACAAGCGAATCGGGGTTTCCTGTAAAGAGCTATAAAATCATCCCAAAGGCTTTCCCCTAGTAGCAGTCACTTTCCTGGCAAGTAGCCATTCCGACGCAAACGCCGTCCCTGCCACAAGGCGCTCCAGGGCCTTCAACATAACAAATGATCGAATCGAATGTACATTGATAGTATCCCCAAAAACCTCCATTCAACTGCTTCTGTGATGTTTTTGAAATTTGGTTTGCCCCTTTAATGTTAGTGATCTTTTTCATTTTGATATAGGTTTATTTAGTTAGAAAATACTTATTCTCAAATCAAAATACCCTGAATTGCGATTCTACTATTGGCAATATATAAAGATGATAGTGCAGACTTTATACTACGGTACAACTGTTTAAGAGGAAACTCTCTCAGCGTTCAAATTTTCCGTCCCAATAAGTCATTTGTGATATTTCCAGCGTATTTTATGTTTTTAATCTTATTAGCTAATCTTTTTTAGGTCAGGCTCAAATCAAAATTTGAGACTCTCTTATCCAATAGTCACGTTGTATTTGTTAAAGCGTAAGCGAACCTGAATATTGGCAAAGAAACTTTTTATACCTGATTCAAGATAGCCAAATTCTATCAATATATGGTTAGCCGGCGAAGTTTTTTCCGCTGATTCACAATTGAAGTATTGAATGATTTCATCATCAATTGTTCCGAATGTGAGAGCTTGAAGTGTCTGTTCTTTGTTTTAAAAACAGTTAAAGCGCCTTTTCTAAAGGAATCCACTTTACCTGCCAGCCTTCATTTTCGCTGGCCGTTGTATAAAACAGAAATCTTTGATCCGGTGTAACAAAAGGATTCCCCTGACCAAAAGTATTAATAACCGTGTTCAGCGATTTAGTGTTACTCCATTCGCCGTTTTCATCTTTGTAGCTAATCTTCAAATCGAGGTATTCTCCTATTTCAGCATAAATGATATACTCTTCGTCAGGAGCAATAAAGGGAGTGCAGCGGCCACTTCTGGCTATTTCATCAAATGTCATTTTTTTTGCCTCCCCATATTGACCATTTTCATATTCGGCATAGAAAAGATCCATTTCTGAAAAATCAGGGTTACTGACATGAAAGTAAAGCGTACCATCATCAGCAACTGTAGGATGCGAAACTAATTGATCTCTCAGGTTGGGGATATCCACAAATACAGGCTCACTCCATTTGCCATTCACCATATCGGAACGCCAGATATGCCAGGTATCTGAAACACCTTCTTGATTGACCGGTTTTGTTGAGCTAAAGAAAATAGATTTTCCATCAGGCGAAAAGCTCATCCCATGTTCATTAAAAGGAGTATTGAAAAATGCCTGTTCCGGTTCAGACCATTTTTCATCCTCGAAACGGATTACATAAATATCAAAATTGCTAAAGTCCTCATCAGACAATGTATAGTAATAGGCTCTTAAATCCGGGCTGAAGATCCCTTTATGGATGATTCTGCCTTTTGGGGCCAATTCATTTTTAAAGACCAGTGGTTCTTTTGATGGGACTTCTTCTTCAAGCATCAACCAGTTAGGTGTTTTATTTTCACAGCTTATCAAGCAAGTGATAGCGAACGAAATGAAGATGATTTTTTTCATTGATGCAATAGTAGCTCAATTTATTAAAACGGAAAAGGTAGGATTAAACCTTATTGGCCTCATTTGTAATGAGGCTGTGACTAATGATGCATTTATAATGCTCGTCAACAAATCAGTTTGTTTTATAAGTTGTTACAAAATTGAAATATGTAAATAACTTATTTATTTAGTTGAAACAACTTTGAAATGTCTAAATCAGAAGTTTTTTTAGCCCCTTCAATTCTGAAATGTCTAAATCGACAGTTTTTTTAGTCCCCGCAATTCTGAAATGTCGAAAATGACAGTTTTTTTCTTTCTCTCAGAGTTGCGGGGACTAAAAAAACTGTCGATTTAGACA
>JBCBHL010000324.1:0-8558 GCA_038525605.1 Bacteroidota bacterium | reverse complement strand
TGGGAATTGAATTACCCGCGATGATGCGATCTTCATCGTTAATGACACCATCGTCATTGATGTCTCTGAAATTACTGTTACCATTTGCATCAAAACCAGTAAAGTCCAGCATGAAAAATGAATTTGCCGATACGCCATCGGTATGAATACCTATCCGTTCATTTGCCAACCCTCTGCTATTGGAAGTAACAAGAAACTCAAATGGGGCATTCCTGATTTCATTCTCTAAAAAAGTGGCATTAGCACCGATAGAGAAAGAAAAATCAGGTTTAGGATTGGCATAGTATACCAGGTTCAGTTCAATGCCCTCATTGATGATCTGCATGTCAGAGTTATCCCAAAATGAGATGACTTCCAGCGGATCTTCATTGATCAAATTCAACAAAACATCAGTAGTGCTTTTATAAAAGTAATCGGCCGTTCCCTGAATTTTTCCGTTGAACAATTCAAAATCCAGCCCTACATTGGATTGTGAGGTCACTTCCCACTTAATATCTTCATTACTGGTCCTGGTAAAAATAAAGCCAGGCACATCTTCACTCCCACCAATAGGATAGGTATCTTCCCTACCATTGCTTACATTAAAGAATGGCATGGTAATACCTTGCGGTATGTCCTGACTGCCGGTCTGACCCCAGCTGGTTCGAAGTTTTAAGGATATCTGCTTCTCTTTTAACGTCTGCAAAAAAGGCTCGTCAGATAGTCGCCAGCCAAAAGCAATCGAAGGAAACAGACCGAATTTATTATTCTCCCCGAACCTCGATGATCCATCATATCGTAAAGTACCTGTAAAAAGATACTTGTCCAGCAGTGATATATTAACCCTGTTAAAATAAGATTGCAACTCACTAACTCTGTTAAATCCCAATGGCGCATTTTGATCAATTGTCAAAGAAGTACCAATTCCGGGATTATTGAATGCATCAATTTCGCTAGTTGAAAAATCATTGATGCTGTTATTTAAGCTCCTGTTTTTAAATACTTGTAGTGAACTACCCAATAAAAGCGACAAATTGAGATTTGCATTGCCATACTGATAGGTAAGAAAATTTTCAATTAGCAGATTCGTATTCTCCAGTTTTATAAATTCCACCCTGCCATCCAATGGTCCAAAATCATTTAAAGTAGATGGAGCAATCTGGTACTCACGATTATGGGTAGACCTATCTGCTGCCAGGTTGATCTGATATTCTAGCTGGCTGGTAATGTTGAGCGTTGGAGAGGCATTAACAACCAAACGATCAATTCTACTAAAATCATCGATCTGTTCCAGCAAAACCAGTGGGTTTCTACCGATTGGAAAATCGAATATGGTACCGTCAGGATTGCGGACCGGATATGTTGGATTGGCCTGCACAAGGTCTTCCATGAAAGTTCCGTTGCTGTTAAAATCATAAGAATAGGCATTGCCGTCATTGAAAACATGGGTAAAATTTACCTTAAGTGGTAACTCCAGCCGATCTTTAAAAAATCCGTCGTTGACTTTGTAGGTGATATTTACACGACCTGAATAGGTCTTCAATACGTTTGATGGAATGATTCCTTCCTGTGATGCATAACTGATACTGGTGTAGTAATGCGTGTGCTCATTGGAACCTCCAATATTTATTTGTTGCTTGGTTGACAGAGCTGTCCTGAATATTTCATCTTGCCAATCAGTATCAACTGTCTCTGAAAAAATCTGATCTCCTGCACCGATCCTAAGCACATTTTCCCGATACTGATCAGCATTGAATAGATTTAGTTTTTTTCTGATTTTAGAAATAACATAATAGGACGAGTAATCGACGGTAGTTTCCTTGTTTTTTCCATCCTTAGTCGTAATGATGATTACTCCATTTGCAGCCCGGGTTCCGTAGATAGCTCCTGCAGAGGCATCTTTTAAAACTTCTACCGACTGAATATCTGCAGTATTAATGAAATTTAGTGGATTGAATAAGGGTGTTTTTCCAAAGTCGGAATCAACTGAAAAATCCTGGTCTTGCACATTCAAAGGAATGCCATCAATCACATACAGCGGACTATTTTGATTTCTGATTGAATTAATACCGCGAATAAAAAAGGAAGGCGGAGATCCTGGCTGACCAGTATTGGTAGTGATTTGAACTCCAGATACTTTTCCTTTAATCAATTCTTCTGGTGAGGTCACAATCCCTTTGTTAAAGTCTTTTTCCTTGATCGAACTGATGGAACTGGTAATGTTTTCACGGTCATTTGTACCATAGCCAATGAATACAAATTCTTTTAATGCATTTAAATCCGGTTTCATCCTGATATTGAGCGCCACCTGCGTGTCAACCCTAATCATGCTCGGGAGAAAACCAACATAGGAAACTTTCAGGAAGTCAACATTTGGGGGGAACAGAAATTCAAACTCACCTTTTTCATTAGTGATAGTGCCTATAGTCATTCCGGGTACCTGAATAGTCGCACCAATAAGAGGTTCACCTGTTTGATCATCAATTACTACACCGTTGATTTTCTTATTTTCCAGGTTACCAGTCTCATCAACACGGGCACTGTTTTTCTTGCCTGATACAGCGATTAGTAAATCCAGTCTTTTAAAATTAAGCGTAGTTTGATTGCGTAGATTTGACAATGCCTCATCAATAGAAGATGCGGTGAAACTAACCCGGGGTTGATTTTTGACTATTTTCCTGTCGTATACAATGTCGCAACCAAACTGTCTCTCGATCTGCTTTAAGACATATCTGACTGTGGCATTTTTCACCTCAATTGATGAACGGTTCTGCGAGTGTAATTGAAAACAACCGAATAATAACACGACACAGAAAAGCAATATCTGCTTCCTGATATATTTCATAACTGTTTCAAAGGTAAGCGAATAGAAATGTGTTTCAAGTGTATCTATCGTCAGTTCGATTGCTATAAATCAATCCAATTTAGAATCAAGTCTGCCGAATGCAAATTTATGATGCATTGAATTTTATATCTACAACTTTATCATTTATTTCGAATTCAAAGCCTTCTGAAAAACCGATGGTCTCCAGTACAATCGATAAAGATTTGTTTTTAAACTTTCCAGAAAAGCTCCATTCATCTGCAGGCTTATTAGCAAATTTGAATGTGACTCCATACCATCTGCCAAGCTCATCAAAAACTTCCTTGTAAGTAGCATCTTGGAAGTAAAGGATTTTGTCCTGCCAGGCCAGTACTTTTTCATTGTCAAAGTCGGCAACAGATACTTTTTTCAGACTGGCATCATAGATAGCCATTTGTCCCGGGTTGAGCACACCACTGCTTGTTTCGGCGATATTATTTACCTTCACCTTACCTGTAAGCAAAGCGACATCAATCTCTGTAGAATCAAAAGCATTTATATTGAAAGTGGTTCCTAATACTGTGGTTTTCAAACTATAAGAAAGTACTTCAAATGGTCTGTCTGGATCTTTCACTACATCAAAATAGGCTTCTCCTTTCATTTTTACTTCCCTGAGATCATCTTTAAACTCTTTGGGATAAGAAACAGAACTGCTGTTATTAAGCTTCACCACAGAACCATCGGACAGGTTTACGACCAATTGCTGCCCAGGCACTGAAGTTTGTGTGATCCACTCTTCGGAACCTGACCCGGAAAAGAAATTAAGGTAGATCAATCCAGCTCCGATTAAAATAATCACAGAGGCAGCAATTTTCAACCACCCAAAATCATGGGCCTTCGGTTCCACCTTGCGACTCTTAGCCACGTTGATCTGCTCAAAAATATCACCCTTTAAGTTGCGCTTCTCAGCATCAGAAAAATCCCCCCATCCTTCCTCCGAATTTTGAATTTCCTCATAGAAATCTTCTACGAGTTTCCGTTCTCTTTCCGTGGCACTACCATTGAGGTAACTGGTAATGAGCTGTTGAAATTCTGTTTTGTTCATGGTACTACTTTCTTATCATGTTGCACAACTTCAAAAGAACACGTAAGCGGGGTGCAATTTTTTCAAAACTTTTTTTATTCAAAATAAATAAGTAACCAAATAATCAGCATGAATGAGTCCATTCTGGTTTTAAGATGCTTGATTCCATTACTGATATGCGTCTCCACTGTTCTGATAGAGATATTTAGCTTTTCCGCTATCTCTTTATTGGTCAGATGATCTACCCGACTCATCCTAAATACCTGCTGACATTTATCAGGCAATTCACCAATGAGCGAGTCGATTTTTTGATTCATTTCTTCAAAATTGATCTGCTCTTCGGTGGTATTCTCGCTAAGTGAATTAATAGTTTGCAGATGTTTATCGCGTACTTTTCCCTTTCTGATGAGCATCAGCACCCGATAACGCACCGACTGATACAAGTACGCTTTTACATTGGCTATTTCATCCAGAGTTTCACTTTCCCAAATGCTAATGAAGACTTCCTGTACAATGTCTTTTGAGGCCTCCTGATCTTTCAGAACCTTATACGCAGAGATAAAAAGGGTGTCCCAATACCTGTCATACAAATTGGCAAATGCCATTTCATTTCCCTGACTTATATATTTGAGAAGCGTAATATCTTCCAGTTGATTAATATTCTGAACCATTTATTTCTAGTGTTCCCTGATAGGCAATAATCCCGGGGAGATCCGATCGTAAAATTGTCAATTTACAAATTTATTCTAATAGTTTGGAATGAAACACTTCGTGACGTATCTAATTGTTTAAATCATTTTTGAGATACAGTCGCGGATCGCGCGGTTTTGGTTTAACCAAGGTTGTAACGAAGAAGAGATTCTTGTCAACAGACTTCAGCTTTGTTATTTATATGCCTTGTTTTGAGTATCTTACTTACGTATAATCAAGCTTAAATATAAATTATGTCCGGAGGAGATTGGAAAGAAATGTTGGTCGCAGTGCAGGATGGCAATATCGATTTGGTGAAGTATCACATCAAAGAAGGAATTGATTTGAATTATGAACATCCCGAATTGATGACCACACCACTCATTGAATGCATTCAATACGACAGGCTAGAAATTGCCAAACTACTCCTTGAAAACGGCGCTGATCCTCTGCTGAATGCCTGGCTTAGTAATGAGAATCCTGTTCGGCTTGCCAAACAACAAAAGAAAAAAGAGTTCACGGAGTTGTTCAAAGCCTATCAAAAACCCACGTCGCTGTTCGATAGACTGTTTAGAAGATCTTAACCTGATTGCTACTGATCAGTTTTAATCATTTTATTTTGTAGCTAGTTGCTTCAGACCCCAGGCACTCATTGCATCGATAACAGGGAAAAGACTCTTTCCATAGTCTGTGAAAAAATACTCAACCCTGGGTGGAATCTCAGGATAAATTTTACGGTTTAGAATTCCATCGGCTTCCATTTCCCTTAGCTGCTTGGTCAGCATTTGTTTGGTAATTCCTTCAATTCCTCTTTCGAGAACTCCAAACCGATTGGCGCCTTTTCGCATGAGGTAAATGATAATTTGCTTCCACTTCCCTCCTATTTTGTGCATACAAAATGTAACGGGGCAATCTGAATGTTCAACTTTTTCCAAAATATTTCAATTTGTAAAGTGCTGATTATCAACATTAGTCACTTTTTAATGACTATAACATTTTAAAATGACTACTTGATTTAATCATACAAAGTTAAAAATATTGTGGGGTATTCTAAAATCAAATGAACATACTATGGCACTTACAACAGCAGAAACATCGAACATCAAAATCGTCTTCGACGGACTGGACGCAATTCTGAAACACAAAGATGAAAAGGGAATTGACGACAATTTTCACGAAGGATTCATTCAGCATAATCCATGGGCTAAAGATACCAGCGAACATTTAAAAGAGATGTTGCAAATGGACTTTGGATATCAACCGGTGAGATGGACTCAGACAATGACCTGATGGCTTATCATGGCTATTACACTGCTCCAAACCCACTAGGAAACTTACCGCTTTACTGCACTGATGTCTGGCGGGTGGAAAATGGCAAGATCATAGAGCATTGGGATGCCCTAATGCCTGTCACGGAAGAACAGCTGCAGAATGCTATTAAAGGAGCAGGAAAAGGAGAAGATAATCAAGCCGATGATGATCGCGAAAGGAATAAACAAACTGTCAAGAGGTTCATGGATCATATTCTGAACAGAGGCAGACTGGAAGAGCTGAAAAATCTGGTAGATGAGGATTACATATATCATCACACAGATGGTGATTTAACCGGAAGACAGTTACTACTCGATCAACTAAGTGCAGAACCCGGCGGCAGAACACTTCATGACAACAAACTGATTATAGCATCAGGCGACCTGGTAATGGCTCATTCTCACTATTTTGGAGAAAATGAAAGAGTGGTCTTCGATTGGTTTAGACTCTCAAATGGAAGAATTAGTGAGCACTGGAAAGTTGAGCAGCCTATCACTCCGTGGGAAGAAGTTGCCAACGAACATCCACACTTTTAATTGTTGGAGTTATGCAAATGAAATTAAAATGGTGGTGGTATATTTTACCTGCTTATCTTACGCTCTGGACGATTATTTTTAGTATCTGGAATGTGTCAGACCCGGAGGGAATGATGAACGCTTTTCAAATTGATACAGGAGGTGCCACCACTTTTATTCTACTAAACTCAGCTGCCAGATACCTGGCAATTGCCGTAGGCATGGTAGTTGGGATTTGGATATTTCGGACTTTTCAAAGTATTCTAACAGTACTTCTGATCAGACTAATGATGGATTTCATGGATTTATATGCTGGCTTGCAATCTGAAATCATCAAAGACTTTTCCGGTGTTTTGCAATCTGCTCTGATGTTTCTGATTCCTAACCTGGTCTCGATATTCTTTTTGATCAGATCTTACAAAAATCAACGATTATAGGGCTATTGGATATTTGTAATGAATCTATTATTTGTTTTTCTTTAAAGCAGATCAGCATCCGGAAGTAATATTGAAATAATTCACTAGAAAACTGAGGTCAATGAGAGCATATGTTATTCACAAACCGGGAGGACCTGATTGTCTCACCCTCGAAACGATCCCCGATCCGGTTGCAAGTCCCGGTCAGGTAAAAATTGCCATTAAGGCCTTTGGTCTGAATCGTGCCGAAGCTATTACCAGGATGGGCGGATCCGGCGATGCTGTCAAATTCCCGAGAGTAATTGGCATTGAGTGTGTCGGCGAAGTAATTGACTGTCCGGGTGGCGAACTAAAGCCCGGACAGAAAGTTTGTGCTGCTATGGGTGAAATGGGTAGAGCATATAATGGTTCTTATGCCGAACAGACGGTTGTTCCTGTTTCAAATGTCTTTCCTGTCGAAACGGATTTGGATTGGGTCACATTTGCAGCAATTCCCGAAACCTATTTCACAGCCTGGGGCTGTTGCTTTCATTCCATGCAGTTGCATGAGATGGAAGAACCTAAAGTGTTGGTAAGACCAGGTGCTTCAGCACTCGCCATTGCGATTACGCAGATTGTCAATCACCTGGGAGGTCAGGTCATTGGCGTGACGCGAAGTGAGCATAAGGTCAAAAAGATGCTGGATACCGGCATGCAGGAAGTAATCGTGTCTTCGGGTGCTGTTGCTGAGGAAGTTTTGAAGTTATGGCCTGATGGGGCTGACGGGATTGTTGACACAATCGTTAGCGAAAACACGTTGAATGATGACTTTAAGATCAGAAATAACAAAGCTCATCTGTGTCTTGCCGGATCCCTGACAGACAGCTATGGTACATCCAAATCAGGCAGTTTTGCAGAAGCTATGGCCCGGCCCAGGGTTGGGTTTTACGATAGCGGAACCATTTCTGTCGAGAAGGATGGTGAAAAAATTCAGAAAATTATAGACCGGGTGGAGAAAGGTATATACCATCCCAATATCGATCGGGTATTTGGTTTTGATGAATTGGTCAAAGCCCACGAAATGATGGATGAGAATGCTTTTGCCGGGAAAGTTGTAATTTCAATGCTGTGAAAGACAAAGAAATCATCCTTAAAGCAGAAGGAGAAAATTATCCCTTTTTACAGGATCACTGCTACATCAAGCTATCTTCAGACCAAACTGCTGGTGAACTTTGTATTGTGGAAGATACACTGAAACCAGGATTTTACCTGCCCAGACACTACCACAAAGTGATGCTGGAAGTATTTTACATACTGGAAGGTGAAGTCGAATATACGTTTGATGATGAAGTTTTTATTGCTAAAGCCGGGGATACTATCACGATACCTCCGGGAGTTTGGCATGCTGCCAGGTGCGAAAAAGGAGCTAAAATGATTAATGTCTTTAAAAACGGAAGTTTCGACAAATACCTAAAGAGGCTTACGGAATTAACAGAGGAACAATTTGCAGATACTATCTTTATGAAGCAGGTTGCTGCCGAATTTGATATCTATGAAGAGTAAACTTTTCGCTTCTATGATGAAGGATTAGAGAATTTCATTCAAAGTCCAATAAGACGGCATACTCACCTGATCTATGCTGATAATCCCAGTGATTAGTCAAACCGTCTAAAGGTCCCAGCATTTGCTGGAAATCAGCATATGTAGTTGAAAGAGTTCTGTAATATTGAAGATATTTGACAGAGTCTTTCATCTGATATTCTTTGAGCCATTCTAAGTAG
>JBCBHL010000323.1:0-8573 GCA_038525605.1 Bacteroidota bacterium | reverse complement strand
CCGGTAGAGCCTTCACCGACGGTGGAAACACCCGGTAGCAACAAAACACTTTTAACGATGTCTGCCTCGCCAAGCAGAGCATGCAAGAGAGTTTGCCATATTTATTCAGGATGAATACAAAATCAACCAGAATTTAACAATTTCAGGAGGATTGCGATATTCCAGCTTCGAAAATGTAGGCGCCAAAGAAGTTTTTGATTACGCCGAAGGAGAGACCAGATCCGAAAACTCCATTACCGGAAGCACCGTTTATGGGTCGGGCGAGTTGATTCAGCGATATGGAGGATTTGAACCCCGGTTTTCATTGAAATACAATACCTCTGTCACCAGCTCTATAAAAATTGGCTATAACCGGACGCAACAGTTCATTCATACGATCTCCAATACAGCAGCTATCACCCCCATCGATGTTTGGAAGCCCAGCGATCGCTACTTAGCACCGAAAATTGCTGATCAGGTTTCGTTTGGCTACTTCCGAAACTTTAAAGACAATACAATAGAAACATCAGCGGAAATATATTATAAAAACCTGCAGAATGAGATTGATTTTAAAAACGGAGCTAGTATTCTGTTAAACGGTCGACTGGAACAGGAAATCATCTCCGGTAGGGGTCGCTCATACGGACTGGAATTGTATGTCAAAAAAAGTGAAGGCAGGCTTTCAGGCTGGATTAGTTACACGCTATCAAGAACAGAAAAGCAAATCATCGGCGAGTTTGAAGAAGAAACCATCAACTTTGGCAATTACTATGCGGCAGAGTACGATAAACCGCATAACTTATCGGTAGTAGGAAGCTATCAGGTTACCAACAGGTTAAAGATAAATGGAAACTTCACCTACTCGTCCGGACGACCTTTTACCGGGCCGGATGTTAAATTCCGATTCAATGGCAATGTACTTACCTACTTTGCCAATAGAAATCAGCAAAGAATACCCAACTATCACAGACTGGATTTATCATTCACGCTGGAACCGGGTCTAAAAAAAGACAGGGTACTTGATGGTAGCTGGACGCTATCGTTCTATAACGTTTATGGCCGTGAAAATGCTTATTCCGTGTTTATAGGAGAAAGAAGAACCTCTGCCCCTATCGCTTACAAGTTCTCAATCCTCGGTTCTGTTTTTCCATCACTTACCTATAATTTTGAATTATGATGAAGCACATCAGATTACTGTTACTGGTCTTGTTATTTGCCCGATGTGAGGAACCCATCGATCTGAAATTCGACAATGAACCAAAAGACTTCCTGGTAGTTGATGGAATCATTACCACTGAAAGAAAAGCGCATCAGATCACTATCAGCAGGGCGACTCCTTTTACAAACAATGAAGTGACGCCATTCGACAAGGAATCCGTCAGGGAGATCAGCATCTCTGATGATCAGGGTAACAGGTTTCCACTTTTCGAAGTTGACAAGGGCGTGTACCTTACTCACGATGATTTTGCTGGAATCGAAGGCAGGTGCTATCAGCTGGAACTCCGTACCATCAATAATGAGACGTACAGATCTACACCACAAAAAATTCCTGTAAACGGTACTATTAATGACGCTCGCTTCGAATATGAGGTTGAACCTATTTACAATTCTTCCGCAGATCAGTTTGTAGATAAAGAAGTGTTGAAGGTTTATGCAGATTATAGCTTCCCAGCTAACCACGATTTTATCGCATTTGATTGGGAAGGCACATTTTTCCTGAGAGTTCCCGGTAGTTTTGGCCGTCCGAGGGAGTGCTATGTTGCAGATAGCAACAACGGGATCGAGCCGGTTCTCTCGAATGTTAACAGAAGCAACCTCAGCTTTGAAAACCAGGAGCTTTTCTCGCTTACCTATGATTTTCGATTCAGAGACCGGTACAGTCTGAATGTCAGAATGTTTTCGATCAGCGAGGAAGCTTTCAACTTTTTAAGTGATGTAGAAAAACAGTTAAATACTACCGGTTCTATTTTCGACCCTGCCCCAAAGCAGATTTTTAGCAATATTGCCAACGTCAGCAATGAAGATGAAGTAGTACTTGGTTTTTTTGGCGCTTTCAACGTTACAGAAAAACGCATTTTCATCAGCCGAAGTGAAATACCTGCCGGAGAAACCTTTAACATCTGTAGCAGAGGCGGACCCGGAAGGCCACCGGATTTTTGTTTTGACTGTACTATTTATTTTGGAGCATCCGCAACTAAGCCACCATACTGGGATTAAACAACATGCATAAATTATTAATTTTTTCACTTTTAGCCTGTTTCATATCTACCGGCATTCTTGGACAAGATTCTCAATGTGATCAGGTGGTTTATATCCAAACGGATCAGGCGTATTATCTGGCAGGAGAACCAATTCACTATTCTACCTTTCTGTTCAATTCCGGAAACAACACTTTTGAACAGCTTAACGAGATCATCTACGTTGGATTGACAGGTAATAATGTAAAAGTTACTGACAGAATTCTATCGTCCAAAGGAATGGGCAATGGCACTATTCAAATCCCTGACAGTACCAAATCGGGAGATCTGATTCTCATCGCCTATACCAATGATATGAAAGGTACTGATATCAAAACCTGGTATAAAAAACGGATAAAAGTATTTAATCAAAATGATCAAAAGCTGGCCAATTGCGATGAGAAAAACAATCCTGATATACGGTTTTACCCGGAATACGGAAAATTGATCGATGGCTTACCATCCAAAATTGTCTTGATGACGGATCAAAATAGCAAACTCCAAAAGTCAGACACTTTGGTGGTTTCAAAAGGCGAACGTGTTGTTTTTCGCTCATCAGCAGATGCAATCAATCTACAATCCTTTGAAATCACCCCTGATTCTGCTGAGAAGATCCAGGCGTTTATGCTGAGCAACAATGACACAATCAATCTGTCATTTCCTGCCATCCAGCCTGATGGGGTATCGATGAGCGTAGAAAATATCCCGCAACTGAGCTACGTGAGGGTAAAAACTCAACATACCAGCGCACTTCAGAAAAACTACCAACTGCAACTGATAAAAGACGATGATAACTATCAGGAGCTACCAGTATCCATATCCAACAACGCAAAGGACTTGATTATTCCTTATGAAAAACTACAGGAAGGAATCAATAAGATTGTTCTGAGTGATGAAACAGGAAACCTCGTTGGAAGGCTTGTGCTGATCAATAAGGCTACTCCTTCTAAGGTTCTGATCAATAAGAAAATGGTCAAACCAAGAGAGGCAATCAAACTCACTTTCAAAGTTCCCAACTTTGCCAATGGAGCATTAAGTATCTCCAAAAGAACTAAGAGTAATATACAGCAAGATCACCTCCTCGATTTCCTGAAATTGAAATCCAAACTGCCTGTTTATCAGTCTATTGATAATTTCAATCAAATTGAAAATCTGCTGATTGCTAATCAGGGAAAATATATTGAAAAAACCCCATCATTGAAAAAAGCGAACCCCTCCGATTCGATGAGAATAAAAGGGCAACTGATCAATGCACTTACCAATGAGCCATTGGCCTCCAATACGGTTACTGTTACTTTTCCAGAACAAGAGGAGTTTTACACTACTGCCACAGACAGCGAAGGCAGAATAGATCTATCCGTAAAAATTGGAGCTGGTCAATACTTCGGTATTCTCCATACGTTTGACGATAAAGTTTTTAACAAGATTATTTTCAAACCAGAATTTGAAGCTGAATCCACTGATATTGCGATCGATCTTTGCAATAACATCACTTATTCGGGTGTACCGGAAAGGTGGACCAGGCTGATCGAAAATCAGGTCATCAAAGCTGCATACAACGAAGAAAGCAGCACGGACATTGACATAGACCTTTCTATGGAATACCTGGAAGACCTCTATGATGAAGAGGTTATTTTAGATGAATACATAGAGCAAAAAAGTATGAAAACTGTCTTTAGCGGTATAGTGCCTCAAGTATCTATCTCCAACAATCCAAACAGACCTGTAAAAATGTATCCGATGGAAAGTAGTTTCAGTTTTGGAAATACACCACTGTTTTACGTCGATGGCATACCCACTTACGATGAAAACTGGGTCTTGCAGATGCAACCTTCCTCCATCGAAAAAATCAGTGTCATAGCCTCTGCCTGGAAGCTGGCAATCTTTGGCAAAGCTGGGTCGTGTGGTATCATCTCTATTGAAACCAAAGAAAAGAATCAAAAACCACCGGTATCTTCCAATATCTTTAGAATGACAGGGTACAGTTATTATGAGGAAGAGCCTGTTTCTTTGAAAGCAAATACTGATAGCAGAATCCCGGCTATTCAAACGTTGCTTTACTGGAATCCAAAACTCGATATCAGAAAGGGTACCGATGAGCTCACCATCAAAACAGGTGATGAAACAGGTACTTATGTCGTAACATTTGAAGGCTTTACTGTTGACGGAAAACCGCTGACTCTCACGGAATCTTTTGAAATAAAGTATTGATTGCGATCAGCCCTTGTTGTTACAATAAACTCAAGGAGTAAGATAAATGAAGTTTGATATCATCATTAAAGGTTATCTCGAAAGGTTTATTATGCATATCTTCAATTGAAGTATTAGTTGATATTTATATTTAATTCTCTTATCCGCCGAAGCTTTCAGCGTAGGAGGAATAATTTCTTAAAATTACATAGTTTGACAGTTACAACATCGCAAATTTATCAATACAAAACTTAACGTGATAATTTCTATTATTCTGATGTTTCGATATCAATCAAATAGGGCTTGATACTTGCTCCATTTTCACTGGCAAACTTATCGGATAGTTCCAGCTGATAACGCTTGCCAGCCTCCAGCTTCACTTCAAAAGAAACCGACTTTCTATCTTCGGAGAAGCCAAAGTAGTTCTGGACGTACAAGACATGATCTTCACCCAACGGACCAAATTCAAAACCACGGGCATTAGGATTCATTGCCATCGAAAACTCGATCGTAATCAATTTAGTTTCAGGGTCTACCCGCTTGCTGCCATTTTCAAATTGTCTGATGTCTACCACCTCAGGAATATTGGCTTCAAAATCGCTCTTTAGTTCCATCACAGGCTTGGAAAAATAACCTGAAGCGTCTACATATGCAGCGACTGCATTCAAATCAGAATAATCCAGGTCGATCATATCAATAATTGCCTGACCCTTATCAGAAGCCTGCTGATAATAGCGGTCGCAAATGGCATAACCAACATAATATCCTAAATCCATCATGCCAAACTCATTGTCATCACTGTTAAAAAACCAATCGTGGACAGCAGCTTCACCACCAAACAACTGCTTTTCGAATTTCGCTCTGATCCTGTCATTATTAGTCTCGCCAAAACTGATAGCTGGAGATTGGGAGGCTACACCGGAAACCTTTTCTGCGACCCACTCAGCTATGCCCTCATTGATAGTTCTGTACAATAAAACATAGTCATGAGGTTGCTGTTGTGTGTGTATAAACTCATGAATATTTAAGAATACAATATTTTCTGCAGGATTGGTTTTGAGGTAGTTTTTCACATAATTCATACTTTCAGGCAGCTCAGAGGTATTCACCGTTTCATCTCCCAACGCCATTTCAGCACCAATCAAAACCATGTCTTCCACAATGGTACCTGGAGTTCTGAAAACACCAATCTCAAAATAGACTTTTCCGGGTCTCAGTTCTGGATATACACTTCTTAGCTGCTCTAAACCCAATTCAATTTGGCTCGCCAGCTCTTTGGATTGCATCGTTTTCTCTCTGACAGATTGCCAATACAATGGATAATCACTGATGGCATTGATGTAGTCCTGAGGCGTATATCGTCTGGCCCAACGAATACCTTCAAGTCCGGCACTCCCTTTGTCCAAATATAACTCCTGCAAAAGCTGATACTGCTCAGCACTATCTGGAGTGGCGGTGATCCGATCATATGCCTCCCAAAAATTATCTATATCAGAAGTCACAATTCTGCTTTCCTGCTGTATGTCCAGTTTACAGGAAACAGTAATCATGATGATACCAATTACAATTGTTAGATTTTTCATGCCCTGTCAATTTAAGTTTTCCTGACGTGAGTATCACATCAATTTTAGATTTGAAGGCAAGATATCTGATTGTCAGGTGCTATTTCTTGATATTATCTCAACAGGCAATTACTGATGGTAAACAACTAAAACTTCGGAAAACCATGAAATCAGTTCAAATCCCACCGAAAAACAGCTGTTGACATAAAAACACAAATTCAGTCACAGATCGTGACTATCTTTATGAAATGAGCGTAAAGCCCCTATTAGGACATATTATTTTCTGGCTGGTGATCATGATGTTGGGCACAGCTACCATCTATCCCTATTACCTGGATTTAAAAATATCCGTCATTGACAGAGCTGTTTTCCTGCCCGCCTGGTGGATAGTGACTTACCTGAATTGGTGGTATCTGATGCCAAAACACCTGGACAAAGGGCAAATCAAAATGTTTTTAATTCTTTTGATAACTGCCATCTTAGTCGTTACGATCGTCCAAAGATACCTGGCACTGTACGTTTACTATCCTATTTATTTATGGGACAATAGTACTACAGTAGAAATAAACCCCTTTCTACCCGGCAAATTCATACAGTTTGCAGCTTTTCTTTCCTTACCGGTTATCTGCTCCATTATCATCCACCTGTTGATGAAGTGGTACAAAGAAAGTTATCAGGCCAAACAGATCATCGCACAACAACAATCTGCGGAATTGAGTTACCTGAAAGCACAAATCAATCCACATTTTCTTTTCAATACACTGAATAACTTATATGGACTATCACTGGAAAAATCGGATAAAGTACCGGAACTGATTCTGAAACTCTCCGACATCCTCAGCTATTCATTATACGAATCCAGCGTCGAAAAAATCAGCCTGTACAAAGAGCTGAAGCTAATAGAAGATTTCATTTCCATAGAAAAGGAAAGGTATGAGGGCAGGATGCAGATTGAAATAGACATTGACGAAAGTATAGACCATACCTTGGAGATCGCTCCCCTGCTCATGATACCACTGGTAGAAAATGCATTCAAGCATGGCGTAAAAGAGTCGACAGAAAAAGTCCCGATCAAAATTCAGTTGAAGCAGGAATCGGGTAGCCTGATTTTCCAGGTGCAAAACAAGATTGCAGAAGAAAAAGTGATTTCAGGTCGACCAAATGGTTTGGGGCTAAAGAACTTGAAACGAAGACTAAACCTGCTATATCCGGATGCTCATCAATTTGATATACAATCTACAGCCAGTTCTTTTACCGCTACCCTAAAACTATTCTTACATGGATAAAATCAAATGTCTGATCGTGGATGACGAAGTAATCGCTCAGCGGATCATTGGAAAATATCTCAACGACCTGTCGAATTATGAAATAGTAGCTACTTGTCTAAATGCCATTGAAGCAATGAAAGTACTACAGGAAAATGAAGTTGATCTCATGTTTCTAGACATTGAAATGCCGAAACTAAAAGGTCTGGCATTTTTAAAAACCCTCAGAAACCCGCCTCAGGTCATTATCACCACGGCACACAGAGAGTATGCGCTCGAAGGCTTTGAACTGGAAGTATTGGATTACCTGCTCAAGCCAATTTCTTTTGATCGTTTTTTCAAAGCAATCAGCAAGTACGAAAGAATCAATCAGCATGCGGTCGATGCGAAAACTCCAATCGATACCGAAGAAGATGAATTCATTTATGTTACCAGTGAGCGAAAAACACTGAAATTAAGAATCAATGATATCAAATACATCGAAGGGCTGAACAATTACGTGATACTTCACGTAGAGGACCAAAAGCATATTGTTTATTCTTCTATAACGGAGATAATCAAAAAGCTGAATGAACACTTTTTAAGAATCCATAAATCTTTTGTGATCAACAGGAAATTTATTCGTTCTTTCACAAAAGAAGTGGTGGAAATAGAAGGAAAAGAGCTTCCAATAGGAAAGTCATTCAAAGACATAATTAGCGAATTTTAAGAAAATGATGTATCAAATCGACCAAATCAAACCGGAAGAATATCCCGACGTAGTTGAAGTCTGGGAAGCTTCAGTGAGAGCGACTCATGATTTCCTGAAAGAATCGGATATCCAGTTTTTCAAGCCGCTGATATTAAATGAGTATCTGAAAGCGGTGGATTTAAGATGTATTAGGGACGACCAAAAGAAAATCGTTGCTTTTTCAGGTGTGGCAAATCAAAACCTGGAAATGCTTTTTATTCATCCCGATCAGCGCGGAAAAAAGATGGGAAAAACGTTACTGGATTACGTAATTAAAAACCAGGAAGTGAGAAAAGTAGATGTCAACGAACAAAACGAGCAGGCACTGGGATTTTATCTCAAACAAGGTTTTGAAGTAAAAAGCCGCTCTGAGGTTGATGGAATGGGCAAGCCTTATCCGTTATTGCATATGGAGTTGAATCAGTAATCTTGATAAACAAGTATTACGATGGATAGTGCCATTAAAAAAGGATAATACACAAGCCATAAATTTAGGGTTTGCTGAAATTCAAACCCTAACATAACTCTATTTTAATCGTTATATCCGCTAATTTTCTTAACGCATTTTCGCCAAGGCCAGCTTTAAAATATCAATAAACTTTTAAAATAG
>JBCBHL010000322.1:0-8580 GCA_038525605.1 Bacteroidota bacterium | reverse complement strand
CCCCTTCAACGCCCCAGTCACTGGCCAGATGTTTCATGGCAGTGGTTTCCATTTCGGTAACATACCCTTTATCGTAGTTGCCAATCCAAATTTCTTCCAGATAAGCTACAATATCCTCTTTCGCAAGAGACCTAAAAATAGATTTAAGATAAATTCTTGATCGCTGGAAAGCAGAAATATAGTCTTCTGCGATGAAACTATTGGCCCAAAGCATCTCTTCTACCGCATCATATTTATCAGCAGTCTGCTTTAAAAGCTCCTCCTCGTCGGGATCTAGCCCGTGATAATGATAAATAAGTGAATTAAGGAGCATAACCCCCTTTTTAAGAGTTTGGTCCATAGTAGCGATTATTTTTTAAAGAAAGAGTCTACAAACTCCGTTTTATTGAAAACCTGAAGATCGTCAACTTTTTCTCCCACTCCAATATATTTGACAGGAATTTTAAACTGATCGCTAATTCCAATGACCACTCCTCCTTTTGCAGTACCATCTAGTTTGGTAATTGCCAGTGACGAAACCTCAGTCGCTTTGGTAAACTCCTTCGCCTGAATAAATGCATTTTGACCAGTACTTCCGTCCAGCACCAACATTACATCGTGTGGCGCATCCGGGATAAACTTTTGGATAACCCGCTTGATTTTAGACAGTTCATTCATGAGATTGACCTTCGTGTGAAGCCTACCAGCCGTATCAATGATGACCAAATCCGCTTTCTGATCTACTGCGGTCTTCACGGTATCAAAAGCCACAGATGCAGGGTCAGTGTTCATACCATGATTGACAACCGGCACACCAGTTCGTTCACCCCACAAAATTAACTGGTCAACAGCTGCAGCCCTGAAGGTATCAGCAGCACCCAACACTACGTTTTTACCCTTTTTCTTAAATTGGGCAGCAAGTTTACCAATAGTAGTGGTTTTCCCAACGCCATTGACACCAACTACGAGTAAAACATGTGGACCCTCTTTCTCAGGCAGTTCAAAGTCCTCCAGATCGACTGTATTATTCTCTTCCAGTAAAGAAGCAATCTCCTCTCTTAGAATTACATTGAGTTCGCTGACGTTTAGGTATTTGTCTTTGGCGACTCTCTCTTCAATCCTTTGAATAATCTTGACAGTAGTATCAACCCCTACGTCAGAAGTAATGAGAACCTCTTCCAGCTCGTCGAGCACCTCATCATCAACAGTAGATTTACCAACTACTGCCTTACCGAGCTTGCTAAAGAAACTGTCTTTACTTTTTTCAAGGCCTTTGTCAAGGCTTTCTTTCTTCTCTTTCGAAAAAAAATTGAGAATCCCCATAAAATTGCGGTCTTAGTAAAACAAAAAAGTCCCAATGAGGGACTTGATTAAAATAAGATAATATCGTTGGGTTACAACTTAGTTAGAAGCTAATACCTCTTTAACCTTATCTTCTGTAACCATTTCCTCTTTGAAGGTATAAGCGCCAGTCTTATCTGATTTAACAGCTTTGATCACTTTGGCATACTTAACTCCGCCTTTTTGCTTTAGCGTTGCAACTACTTTCTTAGCCATGTCTATTTAATTTCTTTGTGAACTGTATACTTTCTCAAGATAGGATTATATTTTTTCAATTCAATCCTTTCAGGAGTGTTTTTTCTATTCTTAGTGGTAATGTATCTTGAAGTGCCAGGTTGTCCACTTTCTTTATGCTCAGTGCATTCTAATATTACCTGTACTCTATTTCCTTTCTTTGCCATTTTCTAAATCACTTTGAAAAATTGGATTGCAAATATAGAAATAATCTAACATTACAACCAAGTATTTTTTATTATTTGTCTGAGTACCATCTGTTTAATTGACTGCAAACAGTTGGAACTTTCAATTATTGCCTGAATCAAGCTGTTTTCAGGGTCTTATTATCTCCCTGTGAAAAAGAAAATCCTAACTTTCAGCTGAAAATCAGGATTATCAATAATTTCTCGGTTTCAATTTTAACTGTAGAACTGCTCCTACAATTACACTAAAACATTACCGTTCTTGCGAGCTTTCTTAAGAACAGCAGCAATACCGTTTTTATTGATAGTTCTAATTGCTGAAGTAGACACTTTTAACGTGATCCACTTATCCTCTTCAGGAATATAGAATCTCTTCTTTTGAAGATTAGGATAAAATTTTCTCTTAGTCTTATTGTTAGCGTGAGAAACATTGTTTCCCACTCTTGGTCTCTTTCCTGTAATGTCGCAAACTCGTGCCATTTCTTTGCCTTTTTTAAAATCGGACTGCAAATATCGGAATAATTATTTTAAATACAAATGTTAACTTCTTGAAAAGCAGGAGAAATTAGCAATTCCTAAAGAGATTTTTTGTTATTTTTGTTCCCACAGGATGATTTCTCTCCGATGGTCGATCTTTTGACCTCCAAAAATGAGGAAAGGACGACTGCTGTCCGTGATGAGCAGTATGTTTTAATATTCAAAAATCTTTATTTATGGAATCTGAAATTTTGCAGGAAAAACTCAGCTCTGCTGATTTGATGGCTTTAGAAGACAAGCACGGAGCTCACAATTATCATCCACTACCTGTAGTATTGGCAAAAGGCGAAGGTGTATTTGTATGGGACGTAGAAGGTAAGAAATACTTTGACTTCCTGTCAGCATACTCTGCTGTCAACCAGGGACACTGTCACCCTAAAATCATTGGAGCCTTGAAAGAACAGGCAGAAGTACTCACTCTCACCTCACGTGCTTTTTACAATGACGTTTTAGGTCAATACGAAAAATTCATTACTGAGTATTTCGGTTATGATAAAGTATTACCGATGAATACTGGTGTAGAAGGAGGTGAAACGGCCTTGAAACTTTGTAGAAAATGGGCTTACAAGGTAAAAGGTATCAAAGAGAATCAGGCTAAAATCTTATTCGCGGAAAACAACTTCTGGGGTAGAACACTTGCTGCTGTTTCTTCATCAACTGATCCAACTGCATTTGAAGATTACGGGCCATATCTACCAGGTTTTGAGTTAATTCCCTACAATGATCTTAATGCACTGGAAGAGGCATTAAAAGACCCTAATGTAGCAGGTTTTATGGTTGAACCAATCCAGGGAGAAGCCGGTGTGGTTGTGCCAGATGAAGGATATCTGAAAAAAGCTCATGAATTATGTAAGAAAAACAACGTGCTACTGATTGCAGATGAGGTGCAAACTGGAATTGCCCGAACAGGAAAGCTTATCTGTAGCGAGTACGACGGCATTAAACCAGACATCCTGATACTTGGCAAAGCACTTTCCGGTGGAGTCTTTCCGGTTTCTGCAGCATTGGCGGATGATGAGATCATGATGACTCTTAAGCCAGGTGAACATGGATCTACATTTGGCGGAAACCCTTTGGCCTGCAAAGTGGCGATGGCTGCACTACAGGTTGTGAGGGATGAAAATCTTTCTGAAAACGCTTATAAACTTGGAGAAATATTCAGAAACAGAATGAATCGTTTCATAGAACAATCGAATCTGGTTAATCTGGTAAGAGGAAGAGGGTTATTAAATGCAATCGTAATCAATGATAGCCCGGAAAGCTCAACAGCCTGGGATATCTGTGTAGCATTAAAGGAAAACGGACTTTTAGCCAAACCTACGCATGGCAACATCATTAGATTTGCCCCTCCGCTCGTAATGACAGAAGACCAACTAAACGAATGCTGTGACATCATTGAGAAAACGATCACAGAATTCGAAAACAAAAAGTAACGCTGCTTTCAAAATTGAAATTGCGGCAGTTGATAAAATCAAAAGGGTCTGAATTTGATATTCAGACCCTTTTTTTATGCAAGTTAATATTGTTGATCACTCATTTTCAACCATTTCCTCGGCTGGTTGAGGGGCAAAATCATCGATGAAGTAAATCAAATCTGAAAGCTCATATTCTTTTGGAAAGATCTGCCCTTTCAGGATTGTAGCGGGTGTGTAATTGATCTCATTTTTCAGACTCCAGTTTTTATGGTTTTCAAGAACACTGAGATCATCAGCCTTTTCGGGCACACCGTATGTTTTCTTCCAGGACTCAATATTTTTATTCGTAAACCACTCCCGCATCGAACTGAGAGTTTCGCCTGCCCCTTTCTGTTCATAAAGTTCTACCCATCTCTTGGCAAGAACAAACCCGGGACCTTCTTTGTCCTGCAGAAAGACATTGAACTTAAAGTTAACCGACACCTGATCCTTAAATCTGGACAGAATCTTATCATATTGCTCGAAAGCGGGTTTACAAAAGCCACACATGGGATTGGTGACTGCTATCAGTTTTATTGGAGCATCACTGTTGCCAATGACAATATTTAAATCATCGGGCATATATTGATGTGGTACACTTTCACCATCATTTAAGAGCGTATTGAAAATCCTACCATCTTTTTTAAACTTCAGTAAATCTCTTTGGGATTCCTTCCCGTCTTTCACAGACTGAAGCAATGGCTTGACATAAAACCATGCTACTAACGCCAAGATTCCTACTAAAACAAAATTCGTAAATCCAGCTATAGCCAGATCAGGAAACCCACCATTAAAGGCTATACCAACCCCCAGCTGAATTACTAAGATGGCTGATAAGGTCAAACATAAAACACACCATTTCTTCACTTTGATACCTTGATACAAAACAGTGTATATAACAACCGGAATTGAAATCGCATTAACATAAATCAGCAGATCAACCGAGATTAGTCTGAACAAAACTGAAAAAGAATAAGTAAAAAAGAACAACAGAGCCAGATCACTCAATCCTATATTCTTATAGAATTTAGCGCCTGCAGAATTAAGTACTTCCTGACAACTAGTTGCCTGACTCGCATTACAAATTCTCTCCACGAATCGCGAACCCACCCCAAGTTCTTCCCTTAGAATTAAAACACTTACTACCACTCCAGCGATCGCAGTTAGTAAATAAAGCACTGATTCAATTGTTGGAACCTGCAACACATAATATCCAAGAGCCAATATAATGGCAACAGTAGAAAGAACACCTTCCAGGTTGAGTATTTTCCCTAATAAGCCTCCAGCTCCCTTCTGGGCAACATTTGGTTCGATAGCCACTACAACACCTGTCCACTGCTCCTTAAATTCATCTATGGAAACAGTCTTTTTTTGATCTACATTGTGAATATCTACTTTTTCCTTGCCTTTATTAATTGCAACCAGGTTGTTTTGCCTTGCCCCTCCACTATCAATCATTGCCAGGAAACAATCAGGCAATTGATCCAGTGCTTCTTTAGGAACAGAAATAGCCACATGCTCTATATCAAGATAATCCAATGTATCGGTTACCGATCTCAATGAAGGAAAATCAGGATGGGACTCCAGTTGCAGTTTAACTTCTTTTTCATCAACGTAATAAAAGTTCTTCCTCAGAAACAAGGAGAAGACTTTTTCCAGTTTTAAATCCATTCTTTTTCAGGTTTTATTAGCGTATAGATCGGTACCTTGTATATTAGTACCACAAAAACGAATTTTGTGACCAGAAATTTCATTTTCTGTTACTGAAAGGTAGAGAAAATATCTGATTTATCTGAGCGTTATGAATTTTCTATCAGCACTTACTACCACAATGTCGTCTAAACTCATTCGATTACTAGTCTTTATCATTTTGCTGAGTTGCAATGACTCTGATGAAAATAAGCGTCATTCTTTTCAGGAACGTCTTGAGTTTGCTACCAGCGTCGAGTATGAAGTTTCTGCTGATAGTGCAGCATCGTTATTCCGGAAGATCTTTGATGATTTCAGGAACGAAATCGATGATCATCAGGCAGTACTATTACACAACAAAATTGCTGAAAATTACATTTCGATCAATCTTGCTCTTTCGAAATCTCATTTAGACAGTGCTCTGTTAATCGGTATATCGAGTAAACAAAATATTGACGAACTTGGCAGCACTTTCGATGCACTTGGCATTTATTATGAAAAGCTGCAAAAGTTTGATTCAGGGCTTTATCACATCGAAAAAGGTTTGAATTTTAGACTTGAAAATCTTGCTCTTGATGATCTTGAAATCAGCAACAGCTATTTAAGCCTTGCCTATCATTATGGGAATGTCAGGCAGGAGTTTGACAAAGCATTTGATTATGCTGAGAAAGCATTGGCAATCAGATCTGCAAAGTTGGGTAAGGACCATCTCTCGACAGGTGAATGTTACAGTAATTTAGCTTTTTACTACAACTACTACGGCGATCATGAGAAGGCTCTTAACTATCAACTTCGGTCATTGGAGTTACTCAATCAAACAGAGGCGAACAACAATGATTTTCTCCTCGCTTATGAAAACATGGGCGCCATTCTAAAATCTCTCAACAGACTCAGCGAGTCATTGGTCTTTTACAGAAAAGTGCTGATGCGTAGTAACATGTCGGTTAATCCACTAAAAATCGCATTGATCTACTCCAGTATAGCGGAAATCATGAATCAAGTCAATCCAGATAGTAGTAGCTATTACTTACAGAAATCATCAAATATATACTATCAAGAATTGCAGCAGGATCACCCTTTCATAGGAACAATAAACGGTCAAATTGGCAATTATCTCAGTTCACAGACTATGTATGATTCTGCTCTTAATCACTATTATATAGCAAAAGAAATTTTCGCACAAAACGCCGATTCCGACCCTGTTACTTATGCCAACACTTTAACAACTATTGGTGAAGTGTATTTAGCTAAATCCCAGCTGGAACAAGCTATCTATTATGTAGACCAGGCTATGGCACTTTATTATCCGGATGTGAAAGATCAAAATTATGGTAACTCCGAGCCAAGTATCAAATCCAACAAAGTCAATCTATATCGTGTGCTACAGCTTAGAGGAAAAACCCTGGCGATCAAAGGAGATCTGAATTCTCTGAAATTAGCATTGGACTCGTACAGTATGTCTATCAACTATATTGAAGCACTCAAAAAAGGATATTCAAACGATCATGCAAGAGAACGGCTCAGTAACATTACTTCCGAAATATTCGATCAGGCAATTCAGACTTCCATCAGAATCTATCGAAAAACGGGAGACAAAAAATACCTTGAAATAGCATTTGAATTTGCTGAGAAAAACAGAGCATTTAGCCTGATTTCAGCTGTAAAAGATTCCAAAGCCAAACATTTCGCGAGCATACCTTCAGAAATAATTGACAAAGAAGAACAACTAAAGAGAGATTTAACCTTTTACAGAAACAGAGTCTTTTTAGCCAAACAAAATTCTAACAAGGAGGAAGCCGAAAAATATCAAAACCTGCTATTTTCGACTGAACGAAATTATGATAGTCTTTTAACACAACTGGAGATCAACTATCCCCGATATTATGAGCTGAAAAATCAATCAAGCCATTTCTCAACAAAAGAACTTCAGGAAAATTTACAAGCAGACGAAGCACTGATAGAATACTTTGTTGGTGGAAAAGAGATTCAGGCTTTTTTAGTGACAAAATCTAATCTGAAAGTCTTCACAATACCAAAGGATAGTGCCTTTGATCAAAACATAAAGAGATTTTATATCTCAATAAATAAGTATCAAAAAGATGTGACAGCAAGATTGTCCAACTTGCTTTATAAGCAGTTAGTTGAACCTTTCAGCAAGCAGATTCCGGATGGTGTTACCAAACTCAGTATAGTTCCCCACAATGAGCTAGCATATATTTCTTTTGATTGCCTCAGCAGTCAATATGACGCAAACCCTCAGGAAATGCGATATCTAATCGAGGATTTTGAGATCAAGTATCATTATTCGGCAAAGCTTGCTTTTGAAAAAAGAAATAATACAGGTAACCTCAAAGAGATTGCTTTGTACGCGCCTGTATTTGATCAGTACAATCCAGACAAACTACAACCGTTACCAGGCTCGGAAATGGAGTTGAAAAACATTTCAATGATATTTGAGGAAGCCGGACTCGAATCAGATGTGTTTATGAGAGGTGATGCGACAAAGTCCGGTTTTCAGAAGAAAAGCAACGACAGGCAAATAATTCACCTGGCAACCCACACCCTGATTGACAGAGAGGCAATTAGGAATTCTAAAATGTATTTCAGCAAAAATCAAGGCTCTGATGAGGACAACATTTTAAGGCTGTCGGAAACTTACAATATCAAGTTAAATGCGGATTTGCTAACTCTCAGCAGTTGCGAAAGTGGCACAGGGAAACTCGCAAAAGGAGAAGGAGTTCTTTCCTTCACGCGAGGTTTTTCATTTGCCGGAGCAGAAAACATCAACTGTTCATTATGGAAAGTCAACGACTTTTATGCTTCAGAAATCATGAGAATTTTCTACAGAGAATTATTGAATAAAAAAAGCTTTGCTGCTTCTTTAAGAAATGCAAAGCTCTCTGTACTTAAAAATAAAAGTAATGCACCAAAAGATTGGGCCGGTTTTATATTGATAGCTAATTAAAAAGTAAACGGATGTGTCACAAAACTTTTTACATTGAAAGCTTTTAGATCCATCTTCTCTTTCACCATTAATAAGTTCTCATGTTGTCAAATATTGAATTGATATTCAGTTATGAATTTAACAATGAGAAAAATGCAAAATTAACCGAGGCACTCGACTTGGATGGTCACATAATAACCTGCGGAAGTGGCAGTTG
>JBCBHL010000321.1:0-8592 GCA_038525605.1 Bacteroidota bacterium | reverse complement strand
GTTGAATGTAGCTTCTGGTAGTGTGATAAGTTATAAATATAGTATTTTAAGTCAAACAAACTAGTTAATCAACTCATTTTATCCTTAATATTTATCTGTAAGGTTTAATAGTACGTATAAAAGTTTATAAACGTGCAGTTTGTTGAGGTGTAATTGCATAATTCATTACAATTTCCATTGAATAATTACTGATTAATATGGATTGATTGTATTATTGCATCTGTTTATTGTATGGCAATAACATTGAAAGAAATACAGGCCCCGGTAGCAACCGAAATGACTGAATTCGAGAAGAAATTCAGGAGTTCCATGCGGAGTAAAGTTTTGCTATTAGACAAGATCACTTCCTACATTGTGAAGCGAAAAGGCAAGCAGATGAGGCCTTTGTTTGTATTTTTAACAGCGGGTGCATCAGGTGATTCCATTACTGAAGCGACTTACCGTGGGGCAGCACTCATTGAACTTCTTCATACAGCTACTTTAGTGCATGATGATGTCATTGATAATTCTAACTATCGGAGAGGCTTCTTTTCAGTAAACGCTTTATGGAAAAATAAGATTGCCGTGCTGGTTGGTGATTACCTGCTTGGAAAAGGTCTGCTACTTTCTTTAGATCACGGAGATTACGAATTGCTCCGTATCGTTTCCAATGCAGTAAAAGAGATGAGTGAAGGAGAACTGTTGCAGAACGAAAAGTCTAAAAAACTTGACATCACCGAAGAAGTCTACTACGATGTGATCAGACAAAAGACTGCCAGTTTGATTCAGGCCTGTTGTAAAGTTGGCGCTTCGTCGGCTGGGGCATCTCAGGAGACGGTGGATAAAATGAGTGAGTTTGGTTTAAAAGTCGGAATGGCCTTTCAGATCAAAGACGATCTTTTCGATTATGGTTCCTCTGAAATCGGCAAACCAACCGGTATTGACATACAGGAGCGAAAGATTACTCTGCCCTTAATTTATGCATTGAGAAATGCGACCTCTTCTGAAAAGTCCAGAATTCTGAAGCTTGTAAAATCCAGCGGCAAGAAGGCAAGAAATGTCAAAGAGGTGATTGAATTCGTGAAGAATTCAGATGGAATAGATTACGCAATTAGTGTCATGCAACGCTATTATGATGAGGCACTTGCTATTTTAGAGGACCTTCCGGACAGCGAATTCAAAAAATCATTATCTTCATTGGTAAAGTTTACGATTGACCGAACCAAGTAAATAAATGCACAATTTTTTTAAAGCTTTGTTACAAAGATTGCCATGGGTGATTCTGTTGGTGCTTGTGATGTGGCATTATATTTTTGATAATGCCAATGATGAGACAGAGAAGCCTACCACTATAACCACTTCATCAATCATTACTGAAATAGAGTCATTAGGCAAACTGGAACTCATCAAATATAATTTTCAGGAGGTAACGGAAATTGAAAACGCACAAAAGATATTTGATTTTCTGGAGTCTCTTTTACCAGCGAACAAAGCGGTTTTGATCAGCAGGGGAGAGGCCGTTGGATGCATCGATCTATTGAAATTATCAGAAGAAGATATCATCATTAATCAGGATACTTTGTATGTAAAGCTTCCTGCTGCGGAGTTATGTTATTTCAAGGTAGATATTGAAAATTCAAGAATTTATGATCTGCAAACTTCGATGATGTCTGAAGAACAGGCCACCAGATTTACTGAACTCCTTTATAAAACTGCAGAGGAACAGGTCAAAAAATCTGCCATTACATCGGGGATATTGGAAAACACCGAAAGGAGCGCACAAATGATGTTAAAAGCACTCTTTAAGAAAATCACCAATAAGGAAGTCGTCTTTACTTTTACACCTGAAGAAGTGATCATTGACTCCACATTAGTCAGATAGCATTTCGTCCATTAGCGATTCAAATGAAGCCTTCCATTTTTCATAGTCTTCACCTGTTCCCGGACCACTAAAACCAGTGTGGATTTTATAGACATCCCCGTTTTTATCCAAAAATATGGAAGTAGGAAATGATATAATAGCATTCAGCATCGGAAGCGTTTTAGAGGCTTCCTGCTTATTGGAAGTTCCCGCAACCAGGAAATCATAAGGAACATTTAGCTTGTCTTTCATTTTCTGCACCCTATTCTTAGCATATTCAAAATCAGGTTTGTTTTCATAAGCGAGTCCAATAATTTCCACATCCTTATCCCGATTGTTATTGTACCATTCTGTGTAAAACTGCGTTTCATCCATGCAATTTGGACACCAGGTGCCAAATATCTGTAGGATCACCACCTTATTTTTAAATCTTTGGTCCTCAAGGGATACCGGGTTGCCTTCTAAATCCGGAAATGTAAACGATAGCTTGTTATAGCCTTCTTTTAGGTAGGTCAATTTGTACTGATCTGTCAGCTGAGCTTCGGAATTTTTGTAACCCTTCCATGTTTCGTAGGTGTTTTTGGCATGCCAGAATTCTCCTCCGGTTAAAGAGTCACCTGATATCAATGCTGTAAACAGAAACAAATGCGTACCATCGAAGGCGCTTAATTTCAATGAATCACCATCAGTTATTCCTTCCAGGTATCGGTAATCACCGGTTTCTGTAAGAAATGTACCGGTCACTTTATCACCAGTTTGCCGAAGCTTAGCAACTGCCGGGTACTGTTTTCCATCGTCTTCAGTGAAAACAACGCTGTATTTTCCAGTTACCTCGGCAGAACTCTCTTTTACAGATTTGATAAACCTCTGCTCATTGCCATACTCTGCTTCAAATTTTAAAATATGATTTTCCGAATATCGTTTATTGTAGAGACCAGTTAGTTTATTATCATCAATGGTAGCTCTGATTTCAGTATCAAAAAAATTGAATGTCACCAACAAAGAGTCGCCTTTTCTCGTTACTTCATCAATTAGAATTCTTTCTTCATCATTGTGAATAACCATCTGTAATTTGCTCGCATCACCGTCACTTCTCTGTAAAGTGAAATTGAACGGCAGCTGCTGCCCCTGTTGCGTGATTACACCTCTCCAAACACCCAACTTCAATTCTGCGGGAGGATTACTTTTTTCTCCGCAAGAGTGTAATAACAAGGACAGGGAAAGTGCAAAAAACAAGGTCAGGATTCTATTCATGATCATAAAAGTAATTAGTAAAAAAGCTTTAGGCAGGCACATGAAATACCATCAACAATTTTATATAAAGGAACGATAATAGAGTATAATCATTGAAGTTGCAACCCTTGCTACTTTTTTTAAGTACAAATGTCATTCCTGTCGCGACGGTCAGACTTCAACAATGAAGGTAGCTCCCAGTCCGATAGTGCTTTCACACCAGACCTTTCCACCCATCGCTTCTACGCACCTTTTGACGATTGACAAGCCTAAGCCAGTCGATTTTTCGCCATTTGTGGGGCGTGCACTCAGTGTAGTGAATCTTTGAAACAGCTTCTTTTGATCCGATTCGGAAATGCCAGGCCCCTGATCAGTAATCGTGATTCTAAGTTTATCCAATGGTCTGCCGAGTTTGATAGTGATTTCCTTATCTGCCGGAGAAAACTTAATGGCATTATCCAGCAAATTTTGAACTACTTTTTTCATGTAGTTTTTTTCAAAATAGGCAAAATGCTTGGTCTGCTTGCACTCATAGGTCAATGTGATGTTTTTTCTTTTAGCAACAGGTAGTAGATTTTTCACTACTTCTCCTACTAGTCCGGACAAATCTCCTCTCTTGAGCGGGACTTTGTTCCGATTGGCATCAATCACAGTAACATCGAGGATTTCATTTACCTTTTCTGTGAGACCCAATGAGATATTAGCAATTTGATTGATGTATTCCAGCTGATCTTCATTCATCTGATCATCTTCCATTTTGATGAGTTGTGAGATGCTGTATATAGAATTGAGTGGGTTTTTAAGATCGTGAGCCACAGCTCCGAGCAGGAAGTTTTTTTCTTTGTTGAGTAGCTGTAATTCTTGGTTTTGTTCTATGATTTCCTCCTGCTGAGTTTTGATTTTCATATTCTGATTGACTATCTCAGTAGTTCTGATATGGACTTTCTCTTCCAGAATTTCATTGCTTTTTCTAATTCGCCTGGTATTTAGTTTTAAGAGAAGCCATAAAAGCAAAGCTCCAAATGCGACATAAAAAAGGTAAGCCGGAACAGACCTGTACCAGGGAGGAGAAATGTTAAAATAATATACTGACGGTTTACTGGTGATACCATCAAATCCCTTTGATCTGACCACAAACTTGTAACTCCCCTCTCTCAAATTATTAAAATAAGCTTTGGTCTGAGTGCTCCATGCAGACCATTTATCTTCGTCACCTTCCAGCTTGAACTGGTATAAGTTGTTTTGTTCATCTCTCAGGCAACTGGCATTGAAATGAAAAGTCAGGTCGTTGTAGCGATAGGCGAGGTTTATGGGCAGACCCCAGTTATCGACCTGATTGATTGCTCCTAGCGCATTGTGAAATGAAGTGTCCTGATTTGTCGCTAATCTGGTGATTAAGACTTTGTGTTCTTTCTCTTTTACATAGTTTTTCAGTGGATCATAGCGAAAAATAGCATTGTCAAAAAGAATCCAGTAACTCCCATCAGGACGATAAATTACTTTTCTGGCCAATTTCCTGGGAATCATTTTAAAGGGAACGGACTCTTGTCTGAAAGTTCCATCCACATTGATGAATACCCTGTGAAGAGACAAATTGTAATTTTGCTCATTTCTCTGAATCCAGTAAGAACCCCTATTGTCAATTTCCAGGAAAATAGTTTCAGCAGCAGATTCACCAGTCTTGGTTGAATCACTAAGAATGAGCGGATTGAATCGATCGTTTTGCTGATCGTATAAAAACAGCTTATGTCCGGCATGCAGAATAACAGAGTCTTTCCTTACCTGAATTCTGATTCCTTCTATTTTACTGATTCCATCTTCAATACCATATTGTTTGAATCTTAGTTCCCTAAGGTCTCCGTTCAACTTGTCAGGAGGTAGTTTAAAGAGACCGTCAAAGTCCGTAGCAACCCAGACGTTTCTTTCCTGATCCTCTCTGATATCCAAAACTGTTTTTTGAATCTGGGCATTTTGACCTTTGCTAACCCACCGTTGGTCAATGTATCTGAAGAATTCCAGACTTTCCTTGCTTACTACCCAGAGGACATCAGGAAGTTGAGGGCTGATATAAATAAATCGGGCTCCAATATCAATCACCTTTTTTACCGCTGTACCATCAATTTCATAAACTCCTGCCGAAGTAGCCACCATAAGGCGATCAGATTGCTGCTGATTAAAAACATGAAACTTCCATGAAGCATCTTTGATGCCTTTAATCTTTTTGAATTGGTTTTGTTTTTTGAGGTAGACTCCGGCAGAAGTTGCTACGTAAACTTGCTGTTTGTAGTCAATGATGTCATACAATGCCCCTTTGAGACCATTGATTGTATCCCAAAATGTCAAAGGCATGTCCATTCCCACTCTATAAATGCCAACATTGGATGAAAGCCATAACCCTCCCTGTTTGTCCTGATGCAAATGCCTGATGCTTTGCGTTAGAAGCCCTGAGTTCTGGTCAATCCGGCGAATGATGTCTCCTTTACTGTTGAGGATGATCACCCCGTTTTTCAGTGTGTTTAAAGCGAAATTTCCATTTTGTAATCTGATTCCTCCATAGATATTGGCGGAAATCAGTAATTGATCATCGCTACTGGTAAATGCATTCGTTTCACCGGTTTTTGAGTTGTATAAAAACAGGCCTTTTCCTCTTTGAGCTATCAGGATGTAATTCTCATCGAAGGGCATCATGGCATAAATGTTCGACTCGTAAGCAGCACCTTGAAATTGGTCTGCCACTAATTCCATTTTTCCATCAGTGAATTTCATCAGGCCGGAATCCCGATCTTTGACATAAAGTTGGTTGTTGATATTGTAGCTGAAATGAAATGTAGAGAGGGGTTTCCAATATTTTAGTTCATTGTTTTTCCATCGAAATATCCTGTTTGGGCATTGAAAATAGACAGCATCATCAATGACATGAGTTTTCCATATGATACCGAATTTCTTTTCACTTTCGGGAAGCTGTTGGGCCAGAGAAAAAAACTTTACCCTGCCAGAAGCATCATTTGCCAGATAACCAAAGTCATCCTCCGTTCCGAGGTAAACTTTTCGGTCTTTAGCGATATTTAAACTGTATACGGGTGCATTAAGCTGAACTCTGATTTTTTTCCATTCTACACCATCGTATGCCAGGATAACACTGCGATTCCCAAAATATATAACACCATTATCATCTTTTATAGAAGCCCAGTTCGCCGGATGTGCTTTATAAACCTCATCAGAATAGTGCCTGATTAGCAAGTTACCGGGTTCCGGATTTGATGCTATTAGAAAAAAACCGCTAAAAATGTAAATGCATAAAAATAGTAAGCCTAATCGATTCATTGATTGATAAATCTAATCAGAATAAGGATGAAAAGCACGTTTCAAATTAAAATGGCAGACGGTTCATTCTCAATTCACTTCTGCAAATTGAGAAGGGTAAAAACCTCAGAGTGGCTCTTTACAGCACACCTGAGGTTTTTAAAAGAACAATACAGGTTACCGAATATTAGCAACCACTCTGGTCACCCTGTGTCTGACTGCAAAATGCCATTGTATTCATGTTTCTTCCAGTGGGGTCATCAGTGTTTCCTGTACTTCCGCAATCACCCGCGTGACCCCAGGTAATGCAGTTGTTTATATCATCTCCTGATTCATTGAGACAACAACCAGATGCCCCCATGATCTCCTTTGGATCAATGGCGGTTACAAAGCTTTGGATTGAGATTTTTTCGAGATTTAGTTTCTTTTTCATTTGAGAGATTGTTTTAGTTCTAGTTAATTTACTTACAATATATTCGAATTATAAAAATCAGCTACTCCTTATTATTTCAAAAATTTTGTTTACCCAAAATTGAGTTGTAGAGAATTAATGGCAAAACTCATCTTTGAATAAGGCTAACAGTCAATTTTTAGTGAATATTTACTATTTAATACGTGTATTACCAATTCCCGATTTGCTATTATGCTGAAGTGGTCATTTTCAAAAATGAAATGCTTTGCTATTGATATACTTTGAAAATGAAGTCGTCATTTTAGGAGGTGAAGTCGTCAGTCTCCTGAAAAGTAAACGATTTAGATATTTTGATTTATCCACTCCAGGAATTCTGCTCTTTTCTTGAAACTAACAAGCATAGGCTCTTCTATATAAGGTTTTAAATCTACTTTAATTCTGCCTCTGGTATAGGTTGAAAAGCTTGAAATAAGCTCAATATTAGTGATGCACTGTCTGTTTAATCTGTAAAAGTGAGTGTTCGGCAATCTTTGCATAATCTCCTCAATGTTGTGATCAACGAGGTATTTTTTAGAATCTCTTGTGTGCAGGTAAACAAACCCATCGTTGACCATAAAGTAACCGATTGACTCTAAAGCAAAAGGAATGCTCTTTTTACCGACTTTGAATAGTAATTTTCCGTTGGACGGATTTGCATTTACGGTCGTTGTTTGATTGGTTTGTTCTTCGTCATGGACAATGCCCAACTGTCTTTTTAGGTTTTCATATTTGGCGAGCCCTTCTTCAAGTCTGGCTTTGGTAATTGGTTTTACGAGATAATGAATACCATTGGAGTAGAAAGCATCGAGGCTAAACCCTGTGTGATTGGTCACAAATATTACCGGAGCGCTGACATCTATTTCAGCGAAAATATCGAAACAAACGCCGTCTTTTAATTCCACATCCATAAAGATCAAATCTACCGGATGATTGGGAATATATGCGACAGCTTCTGCCACGGAACTCAACGTATTAGATATACTGATGTTCTTCTTCTCCAACAGCTTTTCCAGCATTTTTGCCTGATATTTTTCATCTTCGATAATTAAAACATTCATATCCGTAGCAATCATTGACTTTGTGAATTTAATAAACTTATTGTTTTTAATTTGAAAAGCATTAGTGCCTTCGGGTGAGTAAACATTGTCAATTATTGTACTTTGAGTATTTAAACCTGCCATTTAGAAGTATTTTATTATCCGGATTGCAGAACATTTGCAGCCCGGTTTGTTAGCTGGCAGTTTAAAGAGAGTTAGTCAAATTGCCAGCATGTAAACTTCTACTATTGATTTTTGAAAATTGCTTTTGTAAGGAAATCGTTTGGTGAAATTGTCAATAAACAAAATGAAGTAGCACAATAGCGAAATGAAATCAATGATTTTGCGTAGGTTCAATCTGCAAAAAGAGAGTTGTTTCCACGATCGCTACCAAAATCCCATTCATTAAGTAAACTGGTTACCAGAGTAATTGAAACAGCCAGTATTTTAATCAGCGTGAAATTCTTATAGATATCTTTCTTCTATAGGCGATGCAAGCTACTGGCAGTAAAATCATCGTCTTTATTGAAGTCGACAAACAACTGCTGTTTTGTGGGGCAGATAGGGGTCGTTTGTAAAAAGAAAACATTGAAGGCAGTTGCCTCTCATTGATAGCGTTTCAGACCGACAAGGGTTGAGCGTAACCAGTTTGCTGCCTTGTTAATATGTATTATTAACGAAGGAGGGAATCGTCGTATTATTCCGGCCAGGCGATAGTTTCTTCATCT
>JBCBHL010000320.1:0-8625 GCA_038525605.1 Bacteroidota bacterium | reverse complement strand
TGCTTTTTGGTTAAATCAAGGTGATTGAAGATGAAATCCACTTCATTTTTTAAATACTTCCCAGCTTCGCTGAGAGTGACTTTTCTTTTGCTTCTGTGAAACAGCTGAACTTCAAGTGTATCTTCCATCTGCTTAATTTGCCTGCTCAAACCAGGCTGTGAGATAAAAAGTTTTTCAGCCGCCTTTCTGTAGTGTAATTCCTCCGCAACAGTTTTGAAATATTTCAGATGCCTTAGTTCTAATTGATAACTCATAGTTATTAATTATTGATTAAAATGGTATTTCTACTTATTAAAACTAAGTAATAATTTTGTTTAGTAATCAAAATAAGGAGGTAAAATGTCTGAAATGACGGTTTTCAAATATGGAGAGGATCACCTCACCGCTGGTAAAGCACTGGCAATTGCACGGGGACAAATAAAAGGGGTGATAACCCCGGAAACACAAAGTAAAATTGTCTCCAGCAGAAAGGTTGTCGAAAATATTGTGGAGGAAGGCCAAGCTGTTTATGGAATTAATACTGGTTTCGGTCCATTATGCACTACCAAAATCTCCAAAGAGGAAACTAGTATTCTGCAATCGAATATTTTACAAAGCCACAGTGTTGGGGTAGGTGAGCCTGTGGAAACAGAAATTGCCAAATTGATGTTGGTCTTGAAAGTTCAATCACTTTCCAAAGGCTATTCCGGTATCTCAGAAAAGACCATTGAAAAAATCTGCTGGCATATTGATAATGATGTCATTCCTGTTGTACCCTCTCAGGGTTCTGTTGGAGCTTCCGGTGATTTAGCGCCTCTTTCACATTTATTCCTGCCTTTAATCGGTTTGGGAAAGGTCCTTTACAAAGGAGGAGTTCATGCCGTGGAAGACCTATTCGAACAGTTGAATATGGAACCGCTACAGCTGGGGCCAAAGGAGGGACTTGCCTTGATTAACGGGACGCAATTTATTGCTGCGCATGCGGTTAAAGTCGTTGAAAAATTACAAAAGTGTTTATCACAGGCAGATATCATTGGCGCTATGATGATCGAAGGACTTCAAGGATCGATCAAACCATTTTTTGATGAATTACATCAATTGAGACCGTATAAGGGAAATATCCATGTAGCTGGTAGAATGCGATCCCTGCTTTCCGATTCTGAAATTATAGAAGATCACATTGATTGCGACCGAGTGCAGGATCCTTATTCGCTGAGATGTATACCGCAGGTGCACGGAGCTTCAAGAAACGCATGGCTTCACCTGAAGGAAATGCTCGAAATAGAGCTGAATTCAGTAACAGATAACCCTGTCATCATCAATGAGTCTTTGACAATCAGTGGAGGCAGCTTTCACGGTCAGCCGCTGGCGATGGCTATTGACTATGCTTGTCTGGCAGCCTCAGAGATAGGTAATATCTCTGATAGAAGAATCTATCTTTCTTTGGAGGGGAATTCGGAGGGTGTGCCAAAGCTATTAATGAATGATACTGGGATCAACTCCGGTTATATGATTTTACAATATACCACGGCAGCACTTGCCAGTGAAAACAAAGGTTTGTGTTTTCCCTCCAGTGCTGATAGCATACCGACATCATTGGGGCAGGAGGACCATGTAAGTATGGGGTCTATAGGTGGTAGAAAGGCACTGAGAGTGATCAAAAACGTGGAGAAAATACTTGCAATCGAACTGCTGACAGCTTCACAGGCATTTGAATTTAGAAAACCACTGAAATCTGGCGCAATTCTCAATGAAATCCACAGGCTGGTAAGAACCCACGTTTCCTTTGCCAGTAAAGACAGGGTATTCGCCGAAGATATTGAAAAAGGAATCGCTATCATAGAATCAGGTGAGGTACTGACTACTGCAACTAGGGTTGCCGAGGAGCACAGTATCAACCTAAATAGTGAATACGAAGAAATTTTTGAAGTAATCTGATGGAAGATCATACTACGAATTATCAATTAATCGGTCCGTTCCGACAGGTGATTACCTTATCGGAAGTAGCGCTTAGAGGCTCACTAAGAGATACACAATTAGATATCATATCTGAAGGTGGTATTTTAATTGATGACAAGACTATTCGAGCTGTTGGGAAATTTGAAGAATTACTAAAAAAGACCAAATCCACCAAAGCAGATGTCATTCAATTGACGGGGGATTATGTAGTGATGCCTGGATTTGTGGATGCGCACACTCATATTTGTTTCGGAGGCTCGAGAGCCAATGATTATGCTATGAGAAACTCTGGTGCCACTTATTTGGAAATAGCTGCAAGCGGAGGAGGAATCTGGGATACGGTCCGGGAAACGCGAAAAGCATCAGAACAGGTTTTGATAAATGGTATTCATCAGCGATTGGATAACTTGCTGCGTTCGGGGATCTCAACAGTAGAAGTGAAAAGTGGATATGGGCTATTGGTCGAGGAAGAATTGAAAATGCTTCGATCTATCAAAGCAGCTGATAGCTTGGCTATACAGGATTTGATTCCCACATGTCTGGCTGCTCATATCTTACCAAAGGATTATGATGGAGATCATAGTGAATATCTCCGTGAAATCAGTGAAAGATTGTTTCCTGTTATCAAAGAGGAAAATCTTTCCAATAGAATAGATGCATTTGTGGAAGAAGGCGCTTTTTCCGAGCAATTGATTTCACCGTACTTTTCAAATGCTCGTGCCTTGGGGTTTGATATAACCGTACACGCCGATCAGTTTTCAGTTGGCGGTACTTCGGTTGCAGTGGCACACGAAGCAATCAGTGCTGACCATCTGGAAGCTAGTACTGCCAAAGAAATCGAATTGTTGGCGGGTAGTCAGGTGATTGCTACTGCATTACCAGGGGCATCAATTGGTTTGGGTTGCCCTTTTACCCCTGCACGAAAATTATTAGATGCCGGATGCGGTGTGGCAATTGCAAGTGACTGGAATCCAGGGTCGGCTCCAATGGGAGACCTGATGGTTCAGGCATCTGTGCTTGCAACCTATGAAAAACTTTCGAATGCGGAAGTACTCGCAGGAATTACCACAAGAGCGGCAGCAGCTCTCGGTTTGAAAGACAGGGGCAAACTCACTGCCGGAAGTCTGGCAGATTTCAATATTTACGATACCAATCATTTCAATGAGGTCTTCTACCAGCAGGGAATGATGAAACCAGCTCAAGTCTGGAAAAATGGGAAACAGGTTTATAATGCAGCAGATGTAATACAGTAAAAATGAATTTTCAACAACAAATACAACAGGGTATACCCAATCAGCTTCCACCCGCATATAGTCCGGATAATTCGGTAAGCCATGCACCAAAAAGAAAAGAAATTTTAAGCCCAGATGAAAAGAAACTCGCAATCATCAATGCGCTGCGATACTTTCCTGCTGAATGGCATCAGGTCCTCGCCGAAGAGTTTAAGCAAGAACTTGAAATCTATGGGAGAATTTACATGTACCGGTTTATGCCTGCCTATGAAATGTATGCGCGACCGATCAGTGAATATCCTGCCAGGCGCGAACAGGCTGCCGCCATCATGTTGATGATTCAGAATAATCTGGATAAAGCAGTTGCTCAGCATCCACATGAATTGATTACCTATGGTGGTAACGGAGCAGTTTTTCAGAACTGGGCGCAATACCTGCTTACCATGAAATACCTGTCTGAAATGACTGAAAATCAGACCCTTCATATGTATTCAGGGCACCCAATGGGATTGTTTCCTTCTGGTAAGGATGCCCCTCGGGTAGTGGTCACCAATGGCATGATGATTCCCAATTATTCCACTCAGGATGATTGGGAAAAATATAATGCTTTGGGTGTCACTCAGTACGGTCAGATGACCGCTGGATCATATATGTACATAGGGCCACAGGGAATCGTTCATGGTACCACCATAACAGTGATGAATGCTTTCAGAAAAAAGCTTGGTAATCATCAGTCGCCGAAAGGTAAGATTTTTTTGACGGCAGGATTAGGAGGAATGAGTGGAGCTCAACCGAAGGCGGGAAATATCTCAGGTTGTATTACCATATGTGCTGAAGTTAACCCTGCTGCAGTTAGTAAAAGACATGAACAGGGATGGGTGGACGTTGTTGTGAGGAATCTGGAAGATTTAGTAAAAAGAGTGAAGACAGCCGTTGAAAATCAAGAGATTGTTTCAATTGCTTACGAAGGTAATATTGTTGATGTATGGGAAAGATTCGATGAAGAAAACATGACCATCGATATTGGTTCTGATCAGACTTCTTTGCATAATCCCTGGTCGGGAGGTTATTATCCGGTTGGACTTACTTTTGAGGAATCGAACAAGTTGATTAGTGAAAACCCTGAACTGTTTCGATCGAAGGTGAAAGAATCACTTAAAAGACATGCTGAAGCCATCAACAAACATACTGCGAAAGGCACCTATTTCTTCGATTATGGCAATGCTTTTCTCCTGGAGGCATCAAGAGCAGGAGCTGATGTCATGGATACCAATGGAATAGATTTTAGATACCCATCTTATGTTCAGGACATTTTAGGGCCAATGTGTTTTGACTATGGATTTGGTCCTTTCCGGTGGGTGTGTGCTTCAGGAGATCCGGAAGATTTGCTGAAAACAGATCAGATTGCTACAGAAGTTTTGGAGAGAATTATGAAAGATTCTCCAGAGGAAATCCAGCAACAAATGCAGGACAATATCAACTGGATCAAAGAAGCTTCTGCCAATCAGTTGGTTGTAGGGTCGCAGGCCAGGATTCTATACGCCGACGCTGAAGGGCGAATTGAAATTGCCAGAGCCTTTAATCAGGCGATTGAAAAAGGTCTTTTAAAAGGAGCTGTCATTTTGGGAAGAGACCATCACGATGTAAGTGGCACTGATTCACCTTATAGAGAAACAAGCAATATTTATGACGGAAGTAAGTTTACTGCCGATATGGCTATCCACAATGTGATTGGTGATAGTTTCAGGGGAGCTACCTGGGTTTCTATCCACAATGGTGGCGGAGTAGGCTGGGGCGAAGTGATGAATGGTGGATTTGGAATGCTACTCGATGGCAGTGAAGCTGCGGAAAGAAGAATAGAGAATATGCTTTTTTATGATGTGAATAATGGCATAGCCAGAAGAAGTTGGGCTAGAAACAAAGAGGCGAGATTTACTATAGAAAGAGAGATGGAGCGCACTAAAGGGTTAAAAGTAACCTTGCCGCATCTCGTTGCAGATGGATTGTTAGATGAAATAATCAAAGAATCATGAGTTATAGAATTCCGGACAAAAGCGTCTGGACGGGACGTGAGTCTGCAGTAAGCGCTTACATGCACGAAGTTATAAACTGTAAATCTTTACAGGAAATAGAGAATTCGGACGAACAAAAAATTGCCTTACTGGGCTATGCATGTGATGAGGGTGTCAGAAGAAATTTGGGTAGGACAGGAGCGAAGAATGGCCCGGGTGCAATTCGAAATCGGTTAGCAAAAGTATCGAATCATCCGGGTCTGTTTTCTCAAATTGTAGACTTTGGAGACATATGCTGCGCAGGTGATGATTTGGAGGGCACTCAAGAAGAACTGGCTCATGCGGTAACAAGACTGTTGGATGCTAGCTATTTCCCTAAATTGATGGGAGGAGGGCATGACATTGCCTATGGGCATTATCAGGGTATTCGGAAACATCTGAATGAGCAGAAAATAGGGATCATCAATTTTGATGCGCATTTTGATCTACGGACCTTTCAGGGCGAAAGCACTTCTGGAACACCTTTTTACCAGATTGCAACTGATTGTGCAAGTGCTGATAGAGCGTTTCACTACATGTGCTTAGGTGTACAGCCACTGAGCAATATCCCGGAACTCTATCAAACTGCTGACCAGTTGGGGGCTAGTTACGTCAACAGGAAGGAATTTAGCCTGTCGAACCTGGAGGCGATTTTAGACAAAGTAGATAAATTCGTTACAGCCGTTGATCACATATATTTTACTATCGATCTTGATGGTTTTGCGGCCTCCATTGCACCGGGAGTCAGTGCGCCTTCACCATTTGGTTTCGATGTAGATTTAGTGCTGATCCTGCTCGATAAATTGTTTGATACAGGTAAAGTGATTAGTATGGATATTGCAGAGTTAAATCCGGAATATGATATTGATAGGCATACCGCCCGGTTGGCGGCATACCTGATAGCTTACATCATTCAGCGTTAGTCGCCATTAAATCATCTGTATTCTCCACATCTTCCAGTAGCTTTTTCCTCAGTGAAAGTAGATTTCTATAACGTGGCATCTGGGATTTGATCAGCCCCCACCTAACTACAAAAAATGATAAAACCAGTGCAGCGAATACCAACACCCACGTGAGGAGCGGTGCATCGTTCATCATCATATTTAAAAACGATGGAATCATGACGGGTAAAATATACCACCAGACAAAAGTTTTGGCTCGTTTAATTTCAAATTCAGTATTAGCAATAGCATGATCTAAATCTCCAATCACCGACCGATCGAAGCGGTTTTCATTTTTCTTGCGCTTAATTCTACCTACCAAAACGTATAGGCCTGTAAGCAATAAAAATATTGCAGGAGGAAAGGCATAAATATTGTCATTGTCCAGATTTTTTATAATCAGAAATGCACTGGTTACTATTGCAATTAGCATCAGAGATATTTCATTGATGTCTGATATCCAGCTTGCTACATTTTTCTTTTTTTGAATAGTTCTGTGAAGTGCTTCTTCATTGATGATAAACATAGGTTTATTATTCTGTGTGTCCCAGATTTTTTTTAATTCTTCAAATTCCATGAGTGTTGAGTTTTTCTGACCTGTTAATTAAATGCTTCTTTATTCTGTTGATTCTTACCCCCACATTACTTTCCGAAAGACCTAATATATTAGACATTTCTTTGTAGCTGTATCCATCCAATAGTAACAAAGTGAGAGACTTGTCAACCGGATTTAACTTTGAGATTTCAGTGTAAAGCCAATCGAGACGTTCATCTTTTTCTTCTGCGGAAAGACGCAGGATATGTTCTGCTTCACTGACCTCCTTTCTTCCTTCAAAATGCTTTTTACCTTTTCTTTTCCAGTTAAGAGCAGTATTAATAGCTATCCTGTAGAGCCATGTGCTGACTTTGGACTCCTTTTTAAATTGAGGGATGGATTTCCACATTTGAATGGAAATCTCCTGGAAGAGATCGTCCTGATCATCAGTGTCAAAAGCATATACCCTTACCACTTTAAAAAGTAGTGCTTTGTATGCTTTTAACCACTGTCCAAATATTTCCTCTTGTTCTTTTTCAGTCATTCATTTTCAATCTTATTATACTGGTAACAGGAATGCTCTTTTTTCTTACAGGAAGGCTGAAAATCTTTTTGGGAAATTGCTGGAATTAGCTAATTAAATAAATATAAATTATTGATATTCAGTAATTTGTAACCTAATAGATTGTATAGAAATACAGGCAACTTCCACAGATAGTCCCTATTAAAAATCCTGAGATAACTTCAGGGACTGTATGCTTTTTTAATATTACCCTGGATATTGCTATTACTATGGTTAGGAAAAACACAAGTAAACCCAAAGGCAAATCAAGTGTGAAAACCACTATTGAAAGATAAATATTGACAGATGTATGAAGGGAACTTTTGATGACAAAGTTTGAAAGATAGGAAGCAATCAGAAGTACTCCACCTGCGATAAATGAGGTGATAAAAAAGGACGGTAATTCAAGGACGTAGGAAATAACAGCAACCCCGAAAACTGCCGGGATGGCAAAGTAGTACAAAGAATAACGTTGCTTTCTATTCGAGACACTGAAATCAGAATAGTGCCCAATTTTTTTCTCATACAAAATCCAACCAATTGCAAATAAAGATAGACCTATGCTGATAATACTAATCAGCAGGTGTTGATCAGAACTGTTCCTCCTGTAAAGTACCAATTGGATCATTACCGGAACCATTATGATAGGATTCCCAAAAAATGAAAAAATGCTGGACAGTGTTTTCAAATTGTTTAAGATTTAAAGTCCAAATATTACTGTAAGCAGGCAGGTTTTAGCCTGTAGCGTGTATTTGTAATTTGATGAAAATTTATCAAAATGTTGGCTTCTTTATTGATCTGATGACATAATGTTGAAAAATTACTCTTAAATGATAGTTTTTTGTGCAAGAATGAAAATAGTGAATTATAGTAAGTGATTTTGATTAGTTGATAAAATCAGAATAATGTAAGGAATAAACCTAAGTAAGTTTCTAATACTTTGTTTCTTGTAGTATTTTGAAGAATATTTTTAATTTTTCTTGAAATATTAAAACTTTTTTTCGTTATAATTGTTGCCAATATATAAGTACCCTACCTGCTTCTAAAGAATTATGAATTGTATACTTGCTAATTAAGAAATTAGCCTAGTCAGTGATAAATAAATTATTATTTATACCATATGATTAGATTTAATGTTGGACTTTCTAAAGTAACAGCATGAATATCTGATTTTAGATATATTTTAAACAAGCTATGGATTGATGGATTAGTTGCGCTGATATAATCTTTCAATGAGGCATCTATATGGCTGTGCGTTAAGCATAGTGACAATGTGTGTTCTCTCAACAAACTAATTATCAATTCATAGCTTGTTTAAAATATATCTAAAATCAGATATTCATGCTGTTACTTTAGAAAGTCCAAC
>JBCBHL010000319.1:0-8640 GCA_038525605.1 Bacteroidota bacterium | reverse complement strand
AGAAAAGGCATGAGTTGGGACAAATTGTTGGCGAATATGAGGCTGCTTCAAAAAGAATGTCCTCATATTCAGTTTGAAATTGCACCGACTATTAGTATTCTCAATCTAAATACCTTTGGTAAAATTCATCAGTTTTTCGTTGAAAACGGCCTGATAAAAATCGATTCCATTTACCTGAACCTCCTCGACAGACCCAGAAACTACAACATTCAAATACTTCCTGTACGGGAAAAAGAAATGGGAAAATCGGAATTGTATAGAAACATAGAGTGGTTACAAAGTAATGACGCAGAGCAGAAAACAATCGACGAATATCGGTCAATTATTGAGTATTTGGAGATGGAATCAAACCCCGATGAATTTGTACTATTTCATGATTACAACACTCAGTTAGATCAAATAAGAGAAGAGAATTACAGCGATTTTCATGAATGATGATTAAGGCGAGATGTAGCCAATTACGATTTTTGAATTCGCTTCGGAATTTTTTTTAACAAAAATTGAAAAAAAACGCCATTTCATAAAAACAAAACAGCGTTGTTATTAGTTTACTTTAATGGTAACTTAAAAAGTTTTATTTGATTAACGCAACTAAGTTTCATAACCACAAAACTTCTCAAAATATTAAATTCCCCTAAAGATTATCGAAAGATAATAGTCTTATCTAGAATATTTTGTCGTCTTTTTAATAATTGATTGATTGCTGTGCTTTTTGCAAGTTTTTAGATCAGAATCATAAAATAACAATATGGTTTGAAAATTATCAAATGATAAAACCGTTACATAAAATACTAATCATAAAATTATCTTACGAGAATGAAAAATCGATTTGAATTCTGAGGAAGAATGGATACAAATGATAAACGAAGTATGTTATTAGCTTATATTTGATTGCTAATATTACTTATTTACTAATCTAAAATTATGGGCAAATGTGATGCGTGCATAATAATTAGTAACCAAAAGTTTACCTGATAGTTCAAATTAGTTGTGCCTTTGATTATTTTTCTCTAATTTACAAACTGATTACGAAACTATTTCACATTTAAATTATTGTAATTCGTTTGTTTTCAGAGGATTGCAAATAGAGTTGCATCAATATTGTAGATAATAACTTGTTAAAGTTCAAATGAGATATTTTAGTCATTTGGTCTGATTTTTATAAAGAAATTTGAGCTTTATTCAATAGTATTTTTACTGGATTATCAAAAAGAGATATTGTAAAGAAAATCTTTTGAGGTGGCAGAACCGGGAAGTTCAGCCATTAAGAAAGTAGCTAACTGTTTATTTTATCAAGGGAACGCTTACTGTAATCATGAAAGTAATTATGTTTTCCGGCCAGGGATCCCAGTATAAGGGTATGGGCAAGAAATTGTTTGGAAAATACAAAGAACATACAGACATAGCTTCGGAAATATTAGGTTATGATCTTGAAGAACTTTGTGTAAAAGATCCTGCAAGGGAGCTAGGCAAGACCCAATTTACCCAGCCGGCTTTATATGTCGTAAATGCACTTCATTTTCTTGAACAGAAAAAGGAGCAAGCACCGGATTATTTTATCGGGCATAGTCTCGGCGAGTATAATGCGTTGTTTGCTGCAGAAGCTTTTGATTTCGCAACTGGAGTCAGGCTGGTTCAAAAAAGGGGTGAGTTGATGGCTGCAGCCTCTGGCGGAGGAATGGCAGCGGTGATAGGACTATCTGCCGAAGAGCTCGAAAAAATCCTGCAAGAAGAAGGATTGTCAAAAGTTGATATTGCAAACTACAATACACCCACACAGATAGTAATAGCCGGACAATCTGAAGATGTCAAAACAGCTATCCAAAGATTATCAGATCGGAAAATAAGAGTTGTGCCGTTGGCGGTTAGTGCACCGTTCCATTCCAGGTATATGAAACCAGCAGCAGATCAGTTTTCAACTTTTCTCGATCAATTTTCATTCAATGAACTAAAAACTCCTGTCGTTTCCAACGTTACTGCAAGACCATATGAAGATGGTCAGATAAAAAGTTACCTATCGCGTCAAATTGACAATTCGGTCAAATGGATTGATTCTGTCAGATACCTAATGGGCAGAAATTGTGATGAATACAGCGAATTAGGTAGTTCCATCCTGACGAAGATGGTCAACGAGATTAAGAAAACTACCAGCCCAATCATAGATGATATTGAGGAAGAAAATGCTTTTTCTGATCTGACAAATAAGAACGTAAGACTTGGAAACGCTGATTTCTTAAGGGATTATGGTTTAAAATATGCTTACGCCTCAGGAGGTATGTACAGAGGTGCTTCTTCCAAGGAAATGGTATCTGCGATGGGCAAGTCGAGATTGTTAAGCTTCCTGGGAACCGGGGGACTTTCGATCGACCAGATTGAAGAAGACATCCGATATGTACAGTCTCAACTGGGAAAAGACGGAATTTACGGACTCAATTTGTTGAACAACCTGTACGATCCGGATATGGAAATGCAGACCGTGAAGCTTTATCTGAAATATAGGGTAAGGTTTGTAGAAGCTGCGGCTTACATTCAAATGTCTGCTCCATTGGTCTATTTCAGGCTCAAAGGGTTGAAAAGAAGAGTTGATGGAACTGTCGCGTGCCATCACAAAATATTAGCAAAATTATCCAGACCTGAGGTAGCAGAGGCATTTATGAAGCCAGCACCACAGCAATTGGTTAACAAATTATTGGAACAGGGGCTTATCACGCAAGAAGAAGCAGACCTTTCCAAAGAAGTGCCAATGAGTCACGATATTTGCGTAGAAGCGGATTCCGGAGGTCATACGGACAGGGGAGTGGCAATGGTATTATTCCCTGCCGTTCAGGTATTGAAAGACCAAATTCAAAGTACTTACCAATATTCCAAAAAGATTAGAATAGGGCTTGCAGGTGGCATTGGTACCCCTCAGTCTGCTGTTTGCGCTTTTATGATGGGGGCCGATTTTGTTTTAACGGGCTCTATCAATCAATGTACTGTAGAGGCAGGAACCAGCGATGCTGTAAAAGATTTGTTACAATCCGTTAATGTTCAGGATACGGACTATGCACCGGCAGGAGATATGTTCGAAATCGGAGCTAAGGTGCAGGTGATGAAAAAAGGTGTATTGTTTCCCGGAAGAGCTAACAAACTATACAGTTTGTACAATCAATATGATGCTATTGAAGAGATACCTGAAAAAACGATCAAACAGCTGGAGAAAAGCTATTTTAAGAAACCAGTATCAGAAGTCTGGGATGAGACAGTAGCTTATTTTCAATCGAGAGGAATGCCTGGAGAAATTGAAAAAGCGAACCAAAACCCTAAGCATAAAATGGCTTTGATTTTCAGATGGTACTTTGGTTATTCCAACAGGTTGGCATTTGCTGGCGATGTGGACAATAAAGTGAATTTCCAGATTCATTGTGGACCTGCGATGGGCGCTTTTAACCAATGGGTGAAAGGTACCGACCTGGAAAGTTGGAGAAACAGGCATGTTGATAAAATTGGCATCAAACTAATGGAAGAAACAGCGATGCTGATGAAAGATAAAATGAAGACGATTTTTGTATAAAAAGCACTATATGAACGAATAAACAAACGAACTAACAGACGATAACTTAACGATAACTCAACTTAATTACTACGAAACGATGACTAAAGACGAAATTTTAGACGTACTCAAAACTAATCTCTACGAGATTATCCCGGAGCTGGAAGATGAAGAGTTCTCAGTAAATGAGAAACTTGTTGATCTGGGCCTAAACTCTATTGACAGAGGGGAGCTGATAACACTCACCCTGGAATCGCTCGATTCCGATGTGTCAAGGATTGAGTTTGTGAAAGCACAGACTATTCAGGAGCTTGCCGATGTTTTTATAGAAAAGGTTTAATTGTCTGACTAAACCCTTTTTATGGCGGCTATTGAAGTATCCGGTTGTGGAGCTATTACTCCTATCGGCCTGGGAATCAATGCCTTTAAAGATGCGCTTAAGAATGGAAATGGCAATTTCTCTATTCAGGAGTTTACTCATGGAGATGCGCTATTTCAATTCCCTGCTGCATTAATAGAACCATTCGATCTCAAGCAAAAGATAGCGGAATTAGAACTCCCTGAAGATGTAAGCAAGAAGGCCAGGAGGTATAGAAATATCTCTCTGGGCACTTCTTATGCAATTTATTGTGCATTGGAGGCATGGAAAAATGCCGATTTGTTCAATACAGCGATTGATTCGGAAAGAATCGCAATCATCGCTGGTGGCAGTAATACGCAGTTGCAGGATTCATTAGATATTCATCAGAAATACAATGAGAAGATGAAATTTATGAATCCTAACCATGCAATGAACCTGTTCGACACAGATGTAAATGGCGTGCTGTCAGAACTATTGAATATCAGAGGCGAAGGTTATTCAGTAGGAGGTGCATCAGCCAGCAGCAATGTGGCACTCGTTCATGCACAAAGATTACTGTCCGCTGGATTGTATGATGCTATTTTGGTGGTAGCACCGATGATTAACCTGTCACTTTTCGAATATCAGAGCTTTTCCAATCTCGGTGCAATGTCACTCTTATCGGATGAATTATCTCCTTCAGAATTATGCAGGCCCTTCGATAACGGGCACAGGGGATTTGTTTACGGGCAGAATACTGGTTGTATCTTATTGGAAACTGCTGAAAGTGCAGCCAAAAGATCCCGCCAAAACAAAATAGCGATTGTCGGTGGAGGAAACTCCCTCGATGCAAACAGGAATCCGAATCCTTCGGTCGAAGGCGAAAGCAGAGCAATTACAAATGCTCTTCAATCAGCAGATTTAGAACCTGGCCTAGTAGATTACATCAACTTGCACGGAACTGCTTCGGCACTCGGAGATGAAACAGAATTAAATGCTGTGAAAATGAGTGGTTTAAAACCACAATATGCAAACAGCACCAAATCGCTGATAGGACACGGGCTTACAGCTGCCGGATTAACCGAGGCTATTGCTACCATCATTCAAATGGAAGAAGGGTTTATTCATCAAAGCAATAACATGACCGATCCAATGGCAAGCGAATTAAACTTTCCCACGGAAGGAGCAGTGCAAGCAGATATTAGCTACGCACTTTCAAATGGATTTGGTTTCGGAGGGATCAATACATCCATTTTATTAGAGAATTTATCACAAACAAAAAAATAACATGCAAGTAGGAATAGAAGCCTTAAATATTTATTGTGGAACAGCAGCAATTAATGTTTCAGATCTTGCCAAAGCCAGAAATCTGGATAATGACCGATTCGAAAATCTTTTGATGAAAGAAAAGACGGTTCCTATGCCATTTGAAGATCCTATTTCGAACGGTGTAAACGCGGCTAAACCGATTCTGGATGGTCTGTCTGAAGAAGAAAAGAATAGTATTGATTTACTGATCACCTGTACGGAATCAGGGATCGATTTTGGTAAGTCGATGAGTACATATATTCATCATTACCTCGGACTTAGCAGAAACTGTAGACTGTTTGAATTGAAAAATGCCTGCTATTCCGGTACGGCCGGATTTCAGATGGCTGTCAACTTTATCCTTTCTCAAACCGCTCCTGGCAGAAAAGCGCTGGTGATCGCAACGGATATCATGAGGGTCAGTACTGTGGAAGGTTCAATGGATGCTGCTTTTGCTGAACCAAGTACTGGTTCGGGAGCTGTGGCGATGTTGGTGAGCGATTATCCGGTGGTTTTCCAGATTGATCAGGGAGCCAATGGTTACTATGGTTATGAAGTGTTTGACACCTGCAGACCTGTTCCAGATGCAGAGGCCGGAGATGCAGACTTATCTCTGCTTTCTTACCTCGATTGTAGCGAAAATGCTTTTAAGCAATATCAACAACGGGTGGAAGGTGCTGACTATCAGGATACTTTTCAATACCTCGCTTATCATACACCATTTGGTGGAATGGTAAAAGGAGCACATAGAAGTATCATGAGAAAGCTTAAAAAAGCGAAACCTGCCGCTATCGAAACTGATTTTCAGGAAAGAGTCATGCCGTCTTTGAATTACTGTCAAAGGGTGGGTAACATCATGGGAGCTACCTGTCACCTGGCACTGACCAGCGCGATTGATAACGGAGATTTCTCAAATCCTAAGAGACTAGGTGTATTTTCTTATGGTTCAGGTTGTTGTTCAGAGTTCTACAGTGGTGTCGCCACGCAGCAGTCGCAGGACGTTTTAAGGAAATTCAATATTACTCAGCATCTCAATAGCAGATATGACATGTCAATAGCAGAGTATGAGAAGACATTCGCCGTAAATGGCGAACTGAAGTTTGGTACCAGAAACTTCAAAATTGATGCAGAGAAGTTTCCCGAACCATATAGCCATGTAAAAGGAAAAGGCAAACTGGTATTTACTGAAGTAAAAGATTTTCATAGAAAATACGAATGGGTGTAATCTTATGAACTTGGCAACAGAGGCAAATAGAACTATAAAAACCAACATCTTGAGGGGTGTTCTGGAAATCAAAATTGACAGACCTGAAGCTGATAACAGTATCAACGATTTGTTGCTGACTGAATTGCTGCAAACTGTCCGTTCGGTGGAGCATGATAATGAGGTGAAGGTGATCGTATTAACCGGAAACGAAAATCATTTTTGCACTGGGATGGACTTTCAGGCAGTTTCTTCGCAGCATGGGGATGCGATATTTCAGGACGACCCAAACAAGTATTATGAGTTGTTGAAATTATTTGCTTCAAGTGCTAAAATCATTATTTCGAAGGTTGAAGGAAAAGTCAATGCCGGAGGAATCGGGCTAATCGCAGCGAGCGATATCGTTCTTTCAGGTTCCCGGGCTGTATTTAGCTTGTCGGAAGCGCTTTTTGGATTAGTACCAGCATGTGTCATGCCTTTTTTAATCAGAAGATTGGGACACCATAAAGCACAATGGATGGCTATGACTACTCAGACTATTTCTGCTGAACGCGCCTTTGAATTAGGTCTGGTTGATGAATACTCAGACAATGTCAATGATTTGCTAAGAAGGAACCTGTTAAGGTTGAACAGATTACATCCAGAGACTACTAAAACGCTTAAAAATTACATGGGTAAGTTGTGGATTATTGATGAGACTACTCAGCAGGTAGCAGTAGATCAAATTGCGACTTTGATGCAATCGGAAAAAGTGCTTTCAAACATTAAAAATTTTGTAGATAAAGGAATATTTCCATGGGACAAGTAGTAAGATATGAATACATAGAGGAAGGTGTTTTCCAGATTACTATGGAAGAGCGTGCCGCAAGAAACACCTTTACACTTCCCCTGATTCATGGTATCAATGATGCATTTGACAGCATCAAAGGTGATAAAAGATGTAAGGCAGTTATTTTGACCGGTTTCGACAATTACTTCTGTTGTGGCGGAACAAAGGATGAGTTGATGAAAATTTTCAAAAAGGAAATCAATTTCAACGATATGACATTTTTTACTCATCCGCTCTTTTGTGAGGTTCCGGTCATTTCCGCGATGCAGGGGCATGGTATTGGCGGAGGTTTCGTTTTTGGACTTTACTCAGATTTTACCATTCTCGGTAAAGAAAATATTTACACCACCAATTTCATGAAGTATGGATTTACGCCTGGAATGGGAGGCACCTTAGTAGTACCTAAAAGACTGGGAGAATCCATCGGACATGAGATGTTGTTTAGCGCCAGAAATTTCAGAGGAGATGAGTTGAAGGAAAGAGGTGTTAACCTGCGGGTGGTGCCAAAGTCGGAAGTTGTCAAAGAAGCTATCATACTGGCCAGGTCGCTGGCGGAAAAACCAAGGCTTTCGCTCGAAACATTGAAAAATCACCTGAGCAGAGAATTGAGAGATAACATCTATGAATACATCGCTCAGGAAGTAGAAATGCACGATATCACATTTCATGAGCCTGAAGTGGAGCTTAGAATCGAAAAGTTATTTGGTCAATAGATGATGTCAGCCAGGTCAAATATCGTTTTTCTTTTTTCCGGTCAGGGTAGTCACTATCGTGGGATGGGGAAGGAATTGTATCAAGGTGATGCCATCTTCAGAGATAGTATCCAAAAGTCTGATAGAATCATCTCTCAGAATCTTGGGATTTCACTGATAGACGAACTCTACCATAGTAATGATGAGATATTTGACAGCATTTTAGTTACGCATCCTGCAATTGTAGCTGTCGAGCTGGCAATGTTGGCTGTGGCGAAAGATAGGGAGATTATACCTGATGCAGTGGCTGGAGTAAGCCTGGGTGAGTTTGCAGCTGCTGTAGCTGCAGGTTTTTGGTCGGGAGAAGAGGCACTTTCTACCTGTATGGAGCAGGCCAGAGTGATATCCAGTCATGTGGAAGATGGCGGAATGACAGTTGTCATTGGTAACAAGACCCGGAAACTTCTCGATTTCATGGACGGAAAGAAGTTGTATCATGATTCGATCAATTTCAAAGGCTGTTTCACAGTTTCTGGTTCCAGAAGTGAACTGGATAAACTGGATGTTTTTTTAGGCGAGCAGGGAATGGTTTATCAGCGGCTCGAAGTGGAATATGCTTTTCATAGCCCACTGATGGATACTGCCAGAATCTTTTGGCAGGATGAAAAGCTGGAGAGATCTCACGACTCTGTGAATGTGAAGATGTATTCAGCATTTTTAGAAGGAGAGATGAGT
>JBCBHL010000318.1:0-8645 GCA_038525605.1 Bacteroidota bacterium | reverse complement strand
GTCAGGTAAACTGAATAATCCATTCGGGTACTCAACCGGAAGCCTGAAAAAAGGTTTACCTGACAAAAGGTAACATGGTCAGGCTTTCATATATCTGGGATGCCTACAGGACAGGTAATGAGTTTGATAAATTTGAGATGGGGCACCATATGCTTACAGTGTCATTATGGTTCAGAACAAAATAAGAATGAAGATGAAAAAGATAGTATTATCGATAGTTTTTGTGATGTCATTTGTTGCCTGCAACGATGTGATTTTCGAGGAAGATCTTGCCTCATCCAGTCCAAAGGAAAATTTTGAATACTTGTGGCGCGAATGCGATGAGAAGTATTCATTTTTTGAGTTAAAAGAAATTGACTGGGACGAAGTTTATAATCGCTACGAACCGAGGATCACCGAAGATATGTCCAGATTGGAATTGTTCAATACGCTTGGTGAAATGCTTGGTGAACTGAGAGATGATCATACCAATTTGTTTTCGAGATTCAATGTTTCATTTTTTGGAGTTCAGAACGAAGGACCCGATAACCTGGATTTCAGAATTATAACGGATAATTACCTTCCAAGAGATTATTTTATTTCCGGGCCTTTTATTCATGATTTTATAGAGGGTGGTGAGATTGGATATGTGAGATTTGGATCTTTCACCGGAGGTGTAGACAGCTTTAATCTGGGTTTTATCTTGAGCAGATATGCTGACACACAAGGAATTATTTTGGATATGCGTGAAAACGGAGGAGGTGCAGCAAGCGATGTTTTCGATCTGCTTAGTCACTTTGTTTCAGAGCCTACCGTTGTTTTTGAATCGAGAATAAAAAATGGCCCTGGTCGTAATGACTTCTCCGCTTTGGAACCAGCAATTGTTCGACCTACTGCAGGCATTCGATATCTGGGAAGAGTGATGGTTCTTGTTGATAGAGGAACTTACAGCGCTGGTTCTTTTACAGCGCTTGCAACCAAAGCCCTTCCAAATATGGTATTGATGGGAGATACGACAGGCGGTGGTTTGGGTTTGCCGAATGGTGGTCAGCTTCCGAATGGCTGGACCTATCGCTTTTCGATTACACAAGCGTTAGACCTCAATGGAAACAATTTTGAGAATGGTGTGCCGCCGGATATTATTGCAACGCTTAATAGAGAAGATACTTCGAGAGATGAAGTAATCGACAGAGCGATTGAGGAACTTACCAGATAATTTGAAAACCCTGTTTTGAATTCATTTAAAACAGGGTTTGTTTTTTCTATCAAGTTTGATAGCTATCCAACTACGTCTTGAATTGCCTGCATGATGATTGTACAGGCTTTGTCGATTTCCTCTTCTGTGATAATAAGGGGAGGGGCAATCCGCATGGCATAGTCGCAAAAAAGAAACCAGTCAGTAACAACACCCAGTTCTATGGCACGGTCAATGACAGGTTTGAGAATATCATAAGATTCAAAAACGGCAGCCATTAACAGACCTTTGTTTCGAATCGATTTTATGGCAGTATGAACCAGTTTTTCTTTGAAAAGAGCAGCCTTTCGGTCTACCTGCTCAATCAAATTGTTTGCTTTGATGAAGTTGAGTGTCGCCAGGGAAGCTGCAGCACTAACCGGATGACCACCAAAGGTTGAAATATGTCCAAGTATGGGATTGTTTTTCAGAACACCCATGATTTCACGGGAGGAAATGAAAGCACCTATAGGCATACCACCGCCCATTCCTTTGGCAGATACCAGTATATCAGGAACTATTCCAAAGTGTTCAAATCCCCAAAATTTTCCGGTCCGTCCAAATCCCGTCTGGATTTCATCCATAATCAGGAGTGCGCCTACCTCACTGCATCTGTTTCTCAACTGGGTCAGGTAGTTGGTACAGGAAGCAATGACACCAGCCTCTCCTTGTACTGTTTCGATGATTACAGCTGCTGTGTTGTGATCAATCTGATCGAGCTGTGAATAGGCCCCATAATGGATATGGGAAACTCCCGGCAATAGAGGCCGAAACTTTCTTTTAAATTCTTCGGAACCAGTTACACTTAAAGCGCCGTGAGAAGAGCCATGATAGGCATTGTGAAAACTAATCAGGTTTGGGCGACCAGTATATCTTTTGGCAAGCTTGAGCGCACCTTCTACCGCCTCGCTTCCGGAGTTTAGCAAATAAACAGTGTCAAGGTTTTCAGGAAGGGTATCGGAAATAGCTTTGGCAAGCTTTACCTGTGGGCTCTGTACAAATTCACCGTACACCATCAGGTGTAGTGATTTGTCTGCCTGTTCTTTGATAGCATTGATGACAGCAGGATTTCTGTGCCCAACACCACTAACACCAATTCCAGAGATCAGATCGATGTAAGCTTTACCATCTCTGTCGAACATAAATACACCATCAGCCTTTTCTATTTCGAGCATTAGCGGCGTATCGGACGTTTGCGCCAGGTGCTCGAGGAAAAGCTGACGGTTGGTATACTTCATCTATTTTTATCCTTTTCTCTGAAGAACTTTTTGAGCAGCCGCTACAATGTCGTTAGTGCTCAATCCGTATTTTTCCAGCAGTTCATCAGGAGTACCACTTTCTCCAAAAGAATCATTCACTGCTACAAACTCCTGAGGACTTGGGAATTCCTGAGCAAGTACTCTAGCTACACTCTCGCCTAAACCACCATTGTATTGATGCTCTTCGGCGGTTACAACACATCTTGTTTTCGACAAAGACGCCAGAATGGCCTTTTCGTCTAATGGTTTGATGGTGTGCATATTGATTATTTCAGCAGAAATTCCTTTTTCAGCTAAGATAGCTTCTGCCTCTACAGCTTTCCAGACCATGTGTCCGGTGGCGATGATTGTTACATCGCTACCTTCGATAAGCTTATCGGCTTTTCCTATTTTAAAATCAGCATTCGGAGAAGTAAAGATCGGCCATTTTGGTCTGCCAAATCTCAAATATACCGGTCCGTGGTGATTAGCGATTGCTTTCGTAGCTAATCTGGTTTGCTCATAATCGCAAGGTACAACCACCGTCATATGAGGCAACATTTTCATCATCCCGATGTCTTCCAGAATCTGGTGTGTCGCGCCATCTTCTCCGAGAGTCAAACCAGCGTGAGAAGCACAAATTTTTACGTTTTTGTCGCTGTAAGCAACTGACTGTCTGATCTGATCATAAACTCTACCTGTTGCGAAATTGGCGAATGTTCCGGTAAAAGGAATCTTTCCACCTATCGTCATACCAGCCGCAAGCCCGATCATATTGGCTTCAGCAATTCCTATCTGGAAAAACCTTTCAGGAAATTCCTTTTTAAAATCACCCATTTTCAGCGACCCTGTCAAGTCAGCGCAAAGCCCTACAATCTGATCATTTTCTTTAGCAGCTTCCAAAAGACCTGCTCCAAAACCTGATCTGGTATCTTTTTTCTCGGTGAATGTGAGTTTAGTATTCATCTTTGACTTTTATTTTTTTGCGGTAAACCGCTGATTGCTCTATTAAAAATTGAAGCATCCCATGCGATCCGTTTAGGAATTTAGTAATCTCCCAAAGACTCATTAAGTTGACCTAAGGCCTGTGCTAATTGTTCGTCATTAGGAGCTACACCATGCCATTTGTGGGTGCCTTCCATGAAGTCAACACCTTTACCCATAGCAGTTTCCATCAGAATCATGATAGGCTTGTTTTTGCCAGTTGCAGCCTTTGCGTCTTCCAGCGTATGGATCAACTGACCTATGTCATTGCCGTTGCATTCAAATACCTGCCAGCCAAACGATTCCCACTTAGCCTTAAGGTTGAGTAGGGAATTAACTTCTTCCACCGGGCCGTCAATCTGCTGTCCATTGTAATCGATGGTAGCGATTACATTATCAATTTTGTTATGAGCAGCATACATAGCAGCTTCCCAGATTTGCCCTTCCTGCTGTTCACCGTCACCCATTAGCGAGTAAACGAGGTGACTGTCACCATTTAGTTTTTTAGCCTGAGCAGCACCTAATGCTACTGATAACCCTTGTCCCAAAGAACCAGAGGCTACCCTCACACCTGGAAGTCCTTCTTCAGTAGTGGGATGACCTTGTAACCGAGTATTCAGTTTTCTGAAGCTCGCCAGCTCAGCTACATCAAAATAACCACTTCTTGCCAGTACACTGTACCAGACCGGAGAAATGTGTCCGTTAGAAAGGAAAAACAAATCTTCGTTAGTGCCGTCCATTTTGAAACTATTATCGTGTTCCATCATGTAGAAGTAAAGCGCAACGAAATAATCAGTACACCCTAATGAACCGCCGGGGTGTCCCGACTGGCATCCATGAACCATTCTCACAATGTCTCTTCTGACCTGAGAAGCGACTTTTTTAAGCTTATCTATGTCCGGCTTAGAACTCATAATTGTCATATTTAAGAGGCGAATTTAGTGATTCTGATGGATAACCGAACATGAGTGGATAAATTTTATTGTCAAAAAATGATTTTTACAAAGAAGAGCTAATGACTGAATGAATCTACAATTTGTGATGGTAAGACGGCATCACATGAACTTGTTGTAATTAAAGGAAGCGGTTTTGGAATAAATCTATCTTATTTAGATGTAAGTATTACTTTTGATAAAGAACTAATGATTTCTAGTAGAGACTCCTATCTGAAATTTTCATGAAACTGAATAGTAACAGGTCAATAAAGGAACTTGATTGAGGTAAACAAGGTATCCTAAATAGTAATACCTGGTTGAAATAAGAAACTATTTGACGATATTAAAAAGTATCGGATAATTAAGCTGACGGTATCCATAGTTAGCCCTAAACGCATAAACAATGGAGATAGTCATATTCAAACAAGTTATTCCCAGGTTGACTATCAATAAATTGATGAAAGTATTCATGTTCATTAATATCTCTAAATTGACAATCAAATAGCCTGTCAGAGCAATGCTCACAGTAGTCCAGTGTATTTGAAAATTAAGCAGGTTCGCACCTACCTTTTTGAGACCCACAATACTTTCCTTGCGGATGTACCAGAAAATAGCTGGTGCAATGATATTGCCGAACGGGAACAGCAACATCGCCAAAGAGGATAAGTGAAGGATCGTGAAATATCTTCTGTCTTCTTTGTTCTCCTTTCCAATGATTTCTTCAAGATTTACTTCCAATGCTTCTGAAATCAGCGCAATAGTCTTTGGATATGGCTTTGTTTCATTCTTTTCAATCCTTTGAATAGTTCTTAGGTTGAGCAATGAGGCATTCGCTAATTCCTCTTGTGAAAAACCTTTCGCTATTCTGATTTCTTTGATGGTATTTATAGTTAGTTAAAAATTTAGGCTTACAATCTGATCAAAAAAACACATTAGTCACTGAGCAAATTCGTGCTGGTTTGGATGTTAAATTTTGATATCTGCAAGGATATTAATTATTACGAACTCATTCTTGTTCCGGTTGATGACATCTTTACTGCATCTTTAAAAACTTGGTTTCAGATCACCAGAATGAGGTTTTTTAGAAATGATTGTATCGGAGATGAATGAATACTTCGATGGTTTAAAAGCATAAATTAAGCAATCGGACAGCTTATTAAGCCATTGGGATTGTGTAGATTTGCAACGATTTGAAAGACCTGTTGTTAATAACGCCTCCTTTTACCCAACTCAATACTCCATATCCTGCAACAGCTTATCTGAAAGGCTTTTTGAATACAAAATCTATTCATTCCTTTCAGATGGATTTGGGAATAGAAGTAATTCTTTCCTTGTTTAACCGAAAGAGTCTGGGTGAATTGTTTGATTATGCCGCTGAGCAAGGAACAATCGAAACGGATAACGCCACCCGTATTTACGCTTTACAAAGCCAGTATCTGAAAACCATTGATCAGGTTATTGATTTTCTACAGGGAAAGAATCAGACTTTTGCCAGGCAAATCTGTTCAGGAAGTTTTCTGCCACAGGCATCACGATTTGATCAACTGGATGACCTGGAGTGGGCTTTCGGTAATATGGGGATGCAGGACAAAGCAAAGCATTTAGCCACCCTTTACCTGGAAGATATTTCCGATTTTATCATCGAATGTATTGATAATAATTTTGGTTTTAGCCGATACGCCGAAAGGCTGGGGATGAGTGCCAATTCATTTGATGAATTATACAGTAGTTTATCAGAAAGTCCAACTTACATAGATCGGATCACTTTAGACATCCTTTCAAAGAGAATGGAAGAAGTTTCTCCCAAACTAGTCTGTTTTTCAGTGCCTTTTCCTGGAAATCTGTATAGTGCTTTTCGTTGTGCACAATTTATTAAAGAGCACTTTCCAACGATTAAAGTCGCAATGGGAGGGGGCTTTGCCAATACTGAATTGAGAAGCGTAAAAGATTCACGGGTTTTTGAGTTCTTTGATTTCATTACCCTCGATGATGGAGAATTACCGATTGAGCTGTTGGCAGAATCTGTCTTGAATCCCTCGAAGTTCGAAGGCCAATATAAGAGAACTTTATTGCTCGAAAATGAGGCGGTCAATTATAAAAATGATAGTAGCAGAAAGGATTACAAACAAAGTGAAGTGGGTACACCTGATTATTCCGATTTGTTGCTGGAAGATTACATTTCGGTGATCGAGATTGCCAATCCGATGCACAGCCTTTGGAGTGATGGCAGATGGAATAAGTTGACGATGGCACATGGTTGCTACTGGGGTAAATGTACCTTTTGTGATGTATCGTTAGATTATATCAAAATCTATGAACCGATTGCAGCCAGAACGCTAGTCGACAGGATGGAAGAGCTGATTGCTCAGACGGGAGAGAATGGATTTCATTTTGTGGATGAAGCAGCACCACCTGCGTTGATGAGGGCGTTGGCATTGGAAATTATTAGTCGGGATTTGGTCGTTACCTGGTGGACGAATATCCGGTTTGAAAAAAGTTTTGCGGCTGATTTGTGCCGATTGCTCAAAGCTTCAGGATGTATTGCAGTCTCAGGCGGATTGGAAGTAGCATCAGATCGTTTACTGAAACTTATCGACAAAGGTGTAACCGTAGAGCAGGTTGCCAGAGTGGTGCGAAATTTCACCGAAAGTGACATCATGGTGCATTCCTATCTGATGTATGGCTATCCGACACAAACAGTACAGGAAACCATTGACAGTCTGGAAATGGTGAGGCAATTATTTGAAGTGGGCATATTACAGTCAGGCTTTTGGCACCAATTTGCACTGACTGCTCATAGCCCGGTCGGGCAGGACCCTGAAGCCTACAATATCGTACCGGACTATCAGCCGATCACTTTTGCTAATAACGATGTGCAATTTACCGATACGACGGGCATTGATCACGATCGGTTTAGTTTCGGGTTGAAGAAATCACTTTTCAATTATATGCATGGTATGTGTTTTGATTACCCCCTGCAGGAGTGGTTTGATTTTGAAATTCCTGAGACGACAATTTCCCGGGATTACATTGTGAATTGTTTGGATACTGAACCATATGCAGCACCAAAGAATAATTCCAAGATTGTCTGGATCGGCAATGATCCACTGGTGAGTTATTTTACTAAAAAGAAACGCAAGCAGAGTTTTGAGATGATTAGCCTGGCATTTTTTGACAATGCGGGAGAGCAGGAAATTACTTTTGACGAATCAGAAGGAGAGTGGCTATTGGATCAATTGGATAATCTGAGGAAATCTGTTAAATACAGTGACTTGAAAGCAGGCTATGAGTATCACTTTGGCGACTTTGAGCCATTCTGGTATTCCAAATCCATGCAGGCAATGCTGGAGGTAGGGTTGTTAGTGTTGTGATGTATAGCATTACAAATGCACTATTTACTACAGCCATATTGCAAATGAGGCTGAATAAGATTGACAAGCATGGACAAACCCTCAAACTTTCACGAAAAAGTCACCTATCAAATTTAAAAATAGCTTATCTAAGTAGTAAAAAATAATCAAGCTGATTTGTAATCCAATGGCAATTTTCAACCATAATATCGTGTTAGAAGTGAATTTGGTCGATTTGCGTTGAAAATCTTTTACTGCTTTTTGATAGGAAGGGTTTAATAAAAAGGTCTTATAAATATATGGAGGAAACTGCGATTCTGCTTCAATTGAAAACTCAAAATATTCAACGCTAACCCAGGGCTTTTTTATCTCGTCTGGTTTGCTTTGATCATAATGTAATATTTTGTTTAATTTCAGGATTGCCTGAGTGTAGCAATTTCGATAAACCCTGTAAAGACAGTATGCGAATGCTAACCCTACTCCATACGAGACAATCATCACAAGAAATGTAAATTCAATGAAACCCATATTTTAGTAGTAATCTATTTAGTTCACCCTAAAATTACTATTATCTTTTACAAACATTGTCTATTATACCTTGCTGTTTCATACAGCATTTATGTTTTGCACAATTGCTGATATGTACATCAAATGCACTATTTGCTACGGCCTCTTTACAAATGAGGCCGATTGAGCTTAATTTTAATGTTTCGAAGTTGATTGAACCAACTCAACGCTTTTTTACTTGTTTCAAATCTGCGAGAAGGTTCTCAACAGTTTATTTAGCCAATTAAAACTTGAGGCAACTAAATAAACTGTTGATTCGGGCATTTCAGATTTGATTCAGCTGAATAAACTCTTCATTTATTTAGTTGAAACAACTTTGAAATGTCTAAATCAGAAGTTTTTTTAGCCCCTTCAATTC
>JBCBHL010000317.1:0-8657 GCA_038525605.1 Bacteroidota bacterium | reverse complement strand
CCAAGGTCAATGGAGCTCCCGTATCACTATTGACCTTGGGAAGCAATGCTATACTGACGGGAGGTAAATTGAAAATTAATGGATTAGCAGGCACAAGTGATGAGAGTAGATCTGTTTCTACAACCATTCAGGTGGATCCCGGCGATGAGGTTAGCATATCCGTATCCTTCGTGAACGGTAGTGAAATCATCGCAACCGGACAGGTAGAAGGAGAGTTTGGTTTGATGAATGGTTCACTGCTGCTAGATAGCAAAAAGACTGGCGTGGATCCTTCTGGTAATTTAAACATCAATTATACAGCAGTTGCGAAAGGTTCTTTAGAAGTTTATCTGAAAGTGTCTCAATACAACGGGACAGATGAAACTCCTGAATTTAGTTATGATAACCTTTCTATTGCTGTTACCAGCACCTCCCGGGATGTTATAGTAATCCAAAAAGATGACTATTATCCGTTTGGGTTGACTTTTCAATCGTGGCAATTGAACCCACCAAAGAACCAGTATGGTTTCCAGGGGCAGGAGTATCAGGAAGAGATAGGCTGGCACCAATACAAATGGCGAAATGCAGACCCGGCGTTGGGCAGGTTCTTTAATGTAGATCCGCTGGCGGAGAAGTATCATTATTGGACGCCGTATGCTTTTAGTGGGAATATGGTAATTAGGTTTGTTGAGTTAGAAGGTTTAGAACCAGCTTATCCTGATATGCAAGAAAGTTTGACCCAAGCGTTTGGACGAGGAGCACTAAATTTTGTGACCTCTACCGCTGAATCTGTGTGGTTTTTAATGAAAGCGTCTAATCCTTACACTTTGGAACGCCAGCAGCTTAAAAAAGGAATAAATCAAGGAGCGACGGGATTGTTTACCTTTCTTGCAGATCCAGCTAGTGGCCTAGAGGCGGTGGCTTCCCATGCTGATACTGAATTTGAAACCTTCCGTAGAGCATCTGACCAGGAAAGAGCTATTATGCTGACTGAGTTTGGTGGGGAAGTGGTTGCAGGAGCAGCGTTTGAAGGAGCAGTAGGGCCATTGCTCAAGAGTCTTGATGTTGCTGGGGATGTTGCGAAAATCACCAAGAGTATGGATAACATACCTGGTATGTCTCAGGCAGATATTTCGAAGGTGTTGGCAGGTAACTGGGGTGGTGAATTCTTCTATAAAGGCATAGGAAGCCAGAAAGCAATCGATCACATCTGGGATTTACACTCGTTTACAAACAGGCAGGCAGGGAAGTCATATTTCTTAGGAAAATATAATTCAAAGGGAAAGTTGAAAAACCTAGTTGCCGATGCAAGAGCAAAAGCTAGATCAAATCATAATGCAGGTATTCTAAGAGACGATGGGAAGAGAGTTTTTCGGGTTGAAATGGATGGCTTTATTGGGGTTGATCGTTCAGGAAGACAAACGAGAATAATGACAATAATCGAGGAAAACGGGAGATATAATAACTCATTTCCTGGCACTTTATAGATTTGAATATTATGCAAATAGATATCCAATATGTTATAGACTGGTCTACAGTGATTAATGATGAAGAAATAAATGCTAAATCCCAAGTTTCGTTTCAAAACATCCATAATCAGGTTTCATTTTCGAATTTTTTAGATGCATTTGCAGATTCGAAGATCATAATCTGGGATGCCACTGATCCTCAAAACTCAATTTTCATAAGAGGAGCTATATTAAGTTTTTGTTTCAACTACTTTAGAGGTTTAAGAGATCTTATTTCTAAAGAGAAAGAGGAAATACATGCTTTTGGGACTGAAGACGGTGAATATTGTTTCAAATCGTATTTGGTTAATGAAAAATTGATTATCGAGAGTGGAGGAGAGAAGTATAGATATAAGGTTAAATCATTTATGGGTGCTTTCGAGAAGTTAATTCGAAAAGTAGAATTTGAATTACCTCTTTATTATCAGGGATTAAGTGATAGTAAATACTTTAAAGAATATTGTGTGAAGATGAGATCATGAATTTCAGATTATAGTCTCCATACAGGCTTAGTTTGAAGCTACAACTACGAAACATGAACTTGCTATCCATAGTAAGAGGGATAGAAAAGTAAGGAAAAACCTGCTATCAGAGATGAAAGCAGGTTTTTTCCAAATTATGTGTGTCATTTAAAATTATAAGAGACTAGGCGTAGGATTTTTCTACGCCTTTTTTATTTTGTGAGCTTTCGTAGCGAACGTAGGTAACTTGCTTCCATACTGAGATGGTTGTTTCTAACCCATGTTAGAGTCTCCTTTCGGGACTCTCAGATAACAAATCAATGGTAAATATCACACTTTAGCAGCCTTATTCCTTTTCGTAATGGTCCAACTGATTACTATCAAAACAACCAAGCCTAAAACCCAGAAAACAATGGGTATTCCATCGTCGCTCAGCGGACTGACGTCACCTACCACCACAAAGGCTGCCCAGTAATAAGGATTGGAGATGGCAGGGTCGCTTTCATTCATCAGCTCAAGTTTGGCATCCCGCAAAGCCTGGTCTTTCCGTTTGCCCTCCGAGAGATGTTTGTAGAATAAAGACATCAGCCTGGAAGTAATTTTGTCATCTACATTCCAGTGACTCATGACTATACTGGGTACTCCTGCTGATACAAACCCCGAGGCAAGACTGATAATCCCTTCATTTTCTTTAAGTTGACCATAACCCGTTTCACAGGCGCTCAACACCACCATATTAGCTTTTAAGCCCATATTATAAAGCTCAAAAGTATGTAGAAAACCATCCTCCAGTGTATCACGCGCCTGGCTGAATGCCAATTTGGAATTCATAGGGTTTTCATCATCCACTAATGCATGCATGGCTAAATGAATGACACCAGGTTTGCTCAGGTAATTTTTAAATTCTGTTTCCGTTGCATCCTTACCAACCAATTGTTCACCGGGAATGTACTGACTGATCTGCTGCAGCTCTTTTTTATTCCAGCTCAATGGTACCAATGCATTCCTGAAAGTTCCCAACTGTTCTAATTCATTGGGCTGACGACTACCGTAAGAAGGCGCAAAACCAACAAAGCTAAGTGCTTTTTCATTGTCATTCCGCTGAGAGTTGATAAAGTATTCAGCAGAATAACTGTAGGAAATATCAAACTTCTTGATCAGGTAAGAATGATTATGATATTGCGATTGGTTGCCAGCGACAGGTTCTGTCAGTAAAGCTTCAAAAGGGATGTAACCAAGTGTCTTATCAGGGATTATAACCAGGCTTTTATGATGCGATTCGTTAAGCCTGAGTGGTTCAAATAAAAGCTGATAAAGCTTGTGGTTTGCAGCAAAAAAATTGCCAATAGGTTGATTATCAGTTTGTACACCCTTTCTAAATTCGTGAATAAGCGAATCCAGTCCCATGATTTTACCAAAATCATGCACCCTAAAGCGATCCTCTTGAATGATGAATGCATAATTGCTGGAATCACTTAGGAAATAAGCAACCATAGTCATATCCGGAGACAATGATTTTTGGATTTCCTCCACCTGAATAGCGCTGTTCTGATACTTATAAGTATGATAATTTGGAAAACCCTCTTCTATTTGATGAACTATACTATCTTTTGTGTTGTAAGCTTTTAAAAGTTTACTTCTGTAAGAGAAGTATCGACTGGAATCCTTTGTTGCATCTATGTTATTCAACTCAGAAATGTAAAATGCAATTTTCGATTTTTGCTCCTCTTCCAGGTCAATCAAACTGTCAGAGACATTTGATAATTTATTGAGATCAAAGCTATTAAAAGCATCCGTGATGATAGCACTTTTACTGCTTTCACTCATCTGAAAACACTTTTTGAGGTATTTGTCTTCTCCTGTTGCTTGATTGGCTTTGTAATAGCTATCCACCGCATTGGTATAAATATCATAGGATTCGTTCAGGGAACGTTGTAATTGAAATTTATCGTCCTCCAGTGGAAATGACTGTCTTAACTGATGGATAAATTGGTCCAGCAAATCATAGGTCTTTAATGAGGCATCTAAATCTTGAAAATCTTCTTCTTTTTCATACAATTCTGATAATGTCTTAGCTTTAATATTTAGGGCATAGATTACCTGGAAGGGTTGATTGGCTATCAAACTGTCAGGATTATCGTAGAGCTTTTCATAATTCCAATCGATCATGTTTTCCTTCAAACTTAATTGAATGGATTTAAGTGCTTGCTCATACTCACCTAAAGAGAGAAGCGTTTCAGCGTAATTCTTATAAACTTGAATTAACTGGATTGGATTATCTTTTGAATCTCCATACTTTTTTAGAAAGAAATCATAGGTATTTTTCGCATTTTCAAAATCATGAGCACAAAAATAAGCATAAGCCTTATAGCGTAACAATAGGTTTGTAACGGTATGGTTGTTACTGTTTATCGTTTCTACTCTATCATCCAATAGCTTGATACCATCTTTTAACCGACCTTTTAAGCTCAATACCACTGACAGATCGCCTACGAGAACATTCAGTGCCATGTCGTTGACTTTCTCAAAATCATTTTTAAAGCGCATAGCTTTTTGAAAATAGAACTCAGCAGAATCCAGTTGTTGAGTTTCCGAATAATATTTACCGAGCTCGTAGTATCTTTTGCCAACAATTGGATGATTGATCCCGAAAGCATTGATGCTATAATCCAATGCTTGTTCGGAATAAAGAATACCTTTATGATGTTCGTCTAATTTATCATATGTACTTCCAATATTGGCTAAAAGACCGGCATAGGTGGTGGCATTAGTCCCTGATTTACTATTTTTTATTGATTCCTGAGCACTCAAATAATAACTTAGTGCTTTTTTATGAAGCCCTTGTGTAGCCAATAAACTTCCTAAGTTCGTCAGGCCCATTGTAACGTACTCATGGTGATCTCCATAGACTTTCCTGTCTATCTCTAAGCATTTGTTGTAAAACTCAAAGGCATTCTCCCAATCACTCATATTGTAGTATATAATGCCCATATTGTTGTATACCCCACTTAGTCTGGTTAAATCAGGTTCTTCCATTTGCAGATAAAATTCAATTGCTTTTTCAAATGCATATATGGAAGAATCATTGCTTCCTTTAAACAGGTGGAGTGTTCCAAGGTTATGCCACGTTCTACCAATAATTTCACTATTAGCTTCTTTTTCTGGTATATATTTTAAGAGACTGTAGGTTCTTTGGAATGCTTCATCTAGTTTGTAATCCCGCCAGAGCGTCTCGATAATGTAATTTTCGCATGAAAAGTTTTCGTCATCATCTTTCATGACAATGGCTATTTCTTTGGCTTTTTCAAATGTATGACGGCTTTTACCGAACTTACCATTTCTCAACAACTTTTTACCTAAAGTAAACAAGCTATCTAGGTTTTGCCGTTCTACAGATTTTTCCTGAACTGTTGAATCTGCTTGAAAGTGATCATCTACTGCTGAGACGGCTTTTTCAGTATGAATGAAAAAGAATATGGAAAGAACTATCAATAAACAACATTTTTGGACTCTCATCATGGTTTGGGATTTAAATATGAAAGTATTTAGTAAACTTTGTCACTTAGTATTTGTGTGGAATAATTGAAATAATAAAGAGTATCACGATTTGTTTGGTTTTGCATTTTTTGGTTTCAGAACAAGTTGGTTTTAGCTTTTCAAATTAATTGTTAATTAGGGATCATCAAAGCTTATCAAAGCTATGAAGATTAAGGCATCTTATCAATTAATCATGATAAATTTAGATAAAACGGTAGAAAACAAGTCTTTAGTATCATAAATTAGTAGATGAAGTATTCATTGATGGAGACTAACAAACATGACCAATAACACCAATAAAGAATAGTACGTCCAATTTAACCCTATTGTAAAGATTGCCTTTCAGGACTTTGTGAGGCGATTGGATTTTTAGGTTCTCGACTAATTTGGAAGAAAGGCTTCAAAGGCTAACACTATACCGTGCCGGACAATCAAAAACGTTGGTTAGATAAAACGCTCAAAACAATCTCTCGCCCAGAGGATGACACTCGTCCTGAACAAGATCGTCAGAATGAGGCTTTGAATGTCCTTGATTGGGCTTTAGATCAGGCTATCAAAGTTGGCAAAGCATGCAACTTTGGGAAAAGTAAAAACTACATTTTCTAAAAAACTTAAGGCAGAAACGATCGTATCATTTCTGCCTCTCTTTCATGACTACTTTTTAATCTTCTATTTTACATCAATGCTGCGAATAAACATGTTATTCATTGATCATTCTTTTTAAGCAACCTAATTATCGGTTAAATCTGTTAATCCATGTGGAGAAAGAAAAGTCACAGGAGGAAATATCTTAATATTTTCGGTATTCATTTCTTCTCCTTTTTTGTTCAATTTAAATATTTCATGGAATGTTCCTGTGATCTTATCTTTACCTACATAGCGATCTTCTTTTGTACAGGGACCTTCTAGACTTAAATATATCAAAACCATCATTGGTTTACTTTTGACAGCTTTACCATTAGACATCGCTGTATCCCATGTGCCATCGCTACTCCGCGCTATTAACTTTATTCTTTGTCCAATGTACCCTGTAACATTTTCTGAGACCTGGATATCAGTAACAAAACCATTCTCATCAACAGCAAATTTTAATGCTGTCACTAATCTTACACATGCTATCATGCCCAAGCCACTATCAGCCGCAAGCTGATCTCTCACATAGGTGGAAAAAGTGCCTCGACCTCTAAACTCAGGCCATTCTCTGTTTTCTTGGGCGTAGATGTTTCCACTAGAAATAAGAAAACAGAATAAAATTAGAAGAAATCTCATACTTCGTTTTTAGGTCTCCAATCAATTCTTATCCTTCAAATCATCTGCTAAATCTACTGATCCAGTTGGAATGTAAACAGTTGCAGGGGGAAGAAGTAAGACAGGCTCAATATTCTCAGATTTAATAAGAGACTCAAAGGATTCTTGTAAATTATTTTGAGCTGTATACCTTTCTTTAGCCGTACAACCGCCATCTAATAAGAAGTAGACTAACTGAACAAGTGGCAAGGATTTAACATTTTTACCATCTTTACTGGCTGGTTCCCACTGTCCATTGGTACTAAGTATAACATCTCTAACTTTACTTCTAAGACACCCTTCTATGTTATCCGATATCTTGAGGTTTTTTTGATCAATTAACCCTTCATTATCTAACTCAAATTGAATAATCCCAACCAATTGATGACAATAATTGTTTACAATACAAACATCCGATGAGGCCTGCCATTGCAAGTAATTCCCAAAAGTTTTTGCTCCCTTAAATCTTGGTGGATTCATATCTGGTTGCGAATAAACGTTGGTTGCCAGCAAAAAAATTAAACCTGTAATTACGAATTGTCTTATCATAAGTCTTGTATCAATATACATATTAAGGACATGCTTGACCTGAAACGCCGTCTCTGTATTGATCAGTCGCGTCAATCAATTCTTGCAGTGAGTTAAATCCAAGATCTTTTACGAGCTCATCAAAATAGTCAGGATTATCTCTATTAACATCTGCCAAAAAACGAACAGATAACCCTTTGGCATCTTTACTAGAAAGATTAGGATAAGCTTCTAACAATGCCTCTTGTATCCAATCTAAATAATTTTTAGCAATTTCATAATGTTGTTTAAGCTGATTATGACTAAAGAGGTTAAATAAGAGATAGGCATGTATTGCCTCATGATATAAGGCGGCGGCAATATATTCCTGAGAGGCATTATAAATCAGATTTGGATTTAAGAAAATGGTTATATGAAGGTTTCCTTGAGAATCAATGTAAGCAGGTGCCGTGCTTGCTAATCTATTTCTAAAATTATTCTCTCTGATGATTAAATTAGCAGCCAACCCATTACCGTTAAAAATGTCATTAATAGCAGTGTTAATGTTATTGCCGAAATCTTGATTGACAAGGTTAAGTGCAACTTGTTTTAGACATGTATTTTTTAAATCAGTAATTATATCGTCTTCACAAGGAACAAATTCACCAATAATTGTTGGATGAGGACAAAGTTCGATCGAGCCATCACCAGGAGAACCCCCTCCGCCAGGATCACTAAAACCTCCAGGAGCAATTGTAGGTGGTGTATCAATCGTATGACAATGAAGCGTTGAACTTATTTCACAGTCTTCATAATCAATTCCGCCACTTGTGACCACAGTACACGTCTCAGTATCTATCCAATAACAGTACAAATCCTCACTTCTGCCATTACTCTGATTTCCTACATATTCACCATTTTCATATTTGAATAAATGCTTTGGGTCTCCGTTCCAATCTGATACTGATACATATCCCGTAAACAGGTCTGCTTGTGAGGTAGGAATCATCTGAACATAGTCCAAGAGTAATGACCCATCATCTGAGCGATACGCAAATGCTTGAGCTTGCTGTTCGATTGGATATGCAGTTGAAGTCCCATCTTGGCGTATATATTTTCTAACCGATGATTTGATTGGAAAGACAAGGGCATCACCCGTAGAGACATCCTTGTATCTTGCCTCATCCCACAAAATCTCTAAGTCAGATGTTTGTCGGCCATTCGATTGGGTTGTGTTTAAGTGTTGATACAAAGATTGAACCTCAGATACAGAAATATCTTTTTCAATAAGTGTGTCGTCTTGCGATTGACAAGAAAAAATAAAAAAGGCGATCATTATGATCATCCACTGAGATGTGTTTTTTAGTCTCATTTTTGA
>JBCBHL010000316.1:0-8685 GCA_038525605.1 Bacteroidota bacterium | reverse complement strand
TATTCATCAAACCTTCTTCCTCATAGCAAGTCAGTAGAATAGTGATTTTGGATGCTTCGGCATGCTTTAGTACATTGCTGACCAGTTCCTGTATGATTCTGTAGATAATAATTTCATATTCGGAAGATAACAGACTGTCGCACATGGAGGCTTCAAATTCTACCTGCAGGTGCCCTGAATCCTGCAGATGATTGATCAGATCTCTCAGTGCAGGCACAAGCCCAAAGTTCTCAGAAACTCCCATATTCAATGAATGAGAAATGCTGCGCATATCTGTGCAGGCCTGATCTACCAAAGTGGATAGCGTTTCGTGGTTGGGAATCACATCCTCTTCTATTGCGTTAATGTTCACTTTGATAGTTGCCAGCAGGCTTCCAAAGTGATTATGTAACTCTTGAGCAAGCCTTTTTCGCTCATTGTCACGACCTTGTACCATAGATTCAAGCGCCTTGTTTTCCTGGTCTTTCAGCAGATCTTTGACACTGTTGGCGTAATGCCGTCTCTCATTAATAGTTGCAAGTTGTTGATTTTTAGCTCTTTGCCTGAAAAATAGGATTAGTACAATAGCTAATGCCAGCAAAATAATAGCGACGAGAATGTAAAATTGACTGGTTTTCTGCTGTTCTTCCAGTAGACTGATCTCATATTCCCGAATATCTATTTCAAACTTCGTCCGCATATCAGCAATTTCACGTGATATCTCATCATCTGAAATACTGTCTTTCAGTGCAGTATACCTTTTTTGATAGGCATAGGCTCCCTCAAAATCGCCTTTTCTTTCACTGTGTTTTGACAGTAAACTCACAGAGTGAATTAAAAGCTCATTCGATTTTAAGGCAGAGGCCAGTTCATAGGCATTATTAGCATGCTTTAAGGATTTTTCAAATTCTCGATGCTCAAAATACATCTGGCTCAGGTTGTTGTGATAATCGGCCATAGCCCAGTCGTCACCAAGAGTCCGGAGCATCTTAATGGCTGAAAGCAGAGCCTCTTCCGCCATAGCAATTTTGTCATGTTTCCAGAGAATCAGACCCTTATTGCCAGTCAGATAAGCTTTTCCTATTGTGAGATTAAGCGAGTCGAAATAGGGTTCCGCTTCATTGTAGAAATACAGTGCAGAATCATAATTTTTCAGATCGTAATAGCTAAAACCGATGTTGAGCAAGGCGATCGCAACCTGTTCTGCTCTTCCGTACTGTCTGATCAACTCTATTCCTTTCCGTTCGTAAGTGAGAGCTGCTTCCATATTGTTTTCAGCAGCATATGTAGTGGTTATCTCAAAGTACACTTCTCCCAGCAAATCCTTCCGATTGTTTTTAGTTGCCAGAGTCGCTGCCTTGAAAAGATGAGATAATGATCTCTGAATGTCGTTTTCTTGTCTGTAAGCTATGCCAAGACCGACGTTTCCCTGAATTTCAAATGAAGGAAGTTTCAGTTTCCTGGCTTTTCCGATCAGTAATTCTGCATATTTGATGATTTCTTCATTTTGGGAAGAATACAAAATGATTTGCAAAATGGTAACCATGAGTAGTGAATCGGAAAAATCATCCTGTTCAGATAATACAAGGATTAAGCTATCCGCTTTTTGTTGGTTTTGGGCGAATGTACTTCCAGTCAAAAAGAGGCACATCAAGACCAATATGGTGCTTTTATAATTCACCGATTCACTACTTCAGTATCAACCTACAGTCTGTCTGATTCGTAATCTGGGATCCAGTACCAGACTGATCGACTTGTCTTTTCCTCCGGGACCTTCATATTTCAACAGGATCTCCAGTTGATAGTTAACTTCTTCTTCTTTATTCCCACAAGTTACTTTGAACGATACATGGGGTTTTTTAGAAGATAATTTTGGTGTCACGGCAGTCTCATCTCCATTGCAGATAAATCCAGTAAAGTATAAATGATGATAGGAAAACAATTCCATTGGAAGAATTGAAAAATAAACATCTGATTTTGTTGCCACATCTACAGTGAAGTACTTAGTTGGACTTCCCATGACCATCGCACCTTGCGTGTATAGCATGGTATGCGCTTTGCTTAGACTATTTAATGCCTCCTTAAACTTTTTTTTACCCAGATCTTCTAACAAGAGTTCCTCATATCCGATGATGATACTGTCAGTATCTAACTGAATGATTATGTGTTTCGAATGTGCCATAGTTTGTAGTTTTGTCTTCTACAAACATACAGTGCTGATCACTCGCAACGATACCTCTTTTGGGGTAAATCATTGTTCTGTCTATGATTCTGTCCATTTCACGGCTGTTTTGACGTGGTAACCGTAGTGAAAGTAGATTTTCAGACGATGTTTTTGTCAGGAACGCAATTTCGATTTAACTCATAATTGTGAATTCCTATAAACTAAGATTGGCCTCCAATGAAAATTGATTTCAGATTTGCCTTTCATCGGTGTGGTCTTGTATTTGACCTGGCTATCATCTCTTTGATTTGATATCACTTCGTGAATTCAATAAAAAACCCTGGCGATAATCGACAGGGTTATTTTTTAGCGCACTATTTCTTTTTTAGTCTATTCCATTTCGCCCTTTAGGGCGTTGTAATTGTCAATCGCTACGAAATATTCCGGATCTTCCAATACATTCACTTCACAGATTTTTTCTGCTTTTTTGATCAGACGAACGCAATCCGTACTTAAATGCCTTAAATGAAGGTTCTTCCCTAACTTCTGATATTTTTCTGCCAGCTTGTTAACTGTTTCTATTGCCGATTGGTCCATTATTCTGGATTCCTGAAAATCGATGATGACTTCTTTCGGGTCGTTTGCTATATCGAACTTAGACATAAACAAAGACGTACTGCCAAAGAACAGCGGACCGAAAATTTCATAGTGTTTAATGCCATATTCATCCACGTGCTTTCTGGCTCTGATTCTTAAAGCATTTTCCCAGGCAAATACTAGTGCAGATACCACCACTCCAGCTAATACTGCAATTGCCAGATCAAAAATTACCGTTAGCAGTGTAACGATTACAATTACAATGATATCAGCTGTTGGGACTTTGTTGATAATCCTGAAAGTTCCCCAGGCAAATGTTCCGATCACAACCATGAACATAACACCTACCAATGCGGCGATAGGGATTTTCTCTATATAAGTGGCACCAAAAAGAATGAAGCCCAGGAGTGCTACAGAAGCGACAACTCCCGATAACCTACCTCTTCCTCCGGATTTGATATTGATGATGCTTTGACCAATCATTGCACATCCGCCCATGCCTCCAAAAAGACCATTGACGAAATTGGCAAGTCCCTGCGCTACAGATTCCAGATTACCGCTTCCGCGGGTTTCCGTCATTTCATCGATGAGATTTAGAGTCATCAGTGATTCTATCAGCCCGATAGCTGCTAGTATAAATGCATAGGGAGCGATGAATTTCAAGGTAGTCAGGTTCAACGGAACATCGGGAAATGCAAATACGGGTAAACCTGCTTCAATACCTTTTCCTCCTTTGCCAACGATGAAAGATTTCACAGTTTCCGTTGGGATCTCCCCAAAAATTACGATTGCAGAAACTACCAGAATAGCGATTAGTGCTGCAGGAATGTTTTTGTTGACTTTGGGTAAGCCAAACATAATTCCCATTGTAAGAGCTACCAATCCAATCATGATCCACAATGACTGACCTGTCAACCAGCTATCGCCGGATTTGAACATCCCAATCTGTGAAATGAAAATAACGATAGCTAATCCATTCACAAAACCCATCATTACAGGATAAGGTACCAGACGGATAAATTTACCCAGCCTGAAGAAGCCAGCAGCTGCCTGTATAATACCCACTAACAGCAGGGTTATAAAGAGATATTGTAATCCGCTTCCGCCTCCGAGTTCAGCACCTTCTTTTACCAGATTCACCATGACAACCGCCATTGCTCCGGTAGCGCCGGAGATCATACCCGGTCTGCCTCCAAATAGGGAAGTGATCAGCCCCATCATAAAGGCACCATACAAACCTACTATAGGGGAAATACCAGCAACAAATGCAAAAGCTACTGCCTCGGGAACCAAAGCAAGCGCTACAGTAAGTCCTGAGAATACGTCTTTCGCAATTCCACCAGGCTGGTCATTGATGAATGAATTAAATAATTTCATTGTGATTTCAACACTGTATTTTTAAAGGCAACAAATGTAGAAGGTTCATTTTGATTTTATCAAAAAAAAGTAATTTTTATTGAATTGATTGATGATATTTCCGTTGATCTTTGATTTTAAGTGAATGATTGAGGATTTGTAATGAAGTAGTGGGATTTTAGCAGGGAAGAGAAATCCCAAATCAGAGACCAAGCCACTTCTTAAAAGAGGAGGCCTTTTCCATACTGACGATGATTTGATCATCTAAAGATCGATTGAGTTCTACCAGCAACTTGCCTTTGTGATATTTGTGCACTGTTTTAATAGCGCCGTAAGCAACTATGAATTGCCTGTTGGCACGGAAAAACTTCTCCGGATCAGTAAAACTGCCGATTTCATCCATTGTATGATCTGTAATATAGCGCTTGCCATTTGACGTATACAGATGAACAACACCCTGCCTCATTTGAAAATGGGACACTTCATCCGAAGAGATAGAAAGCAATTTGTCACCCGTTTTGATAAGAAAGCGGGTTTTATACTGTTTCTCAGTGAGAGTTATCTGCTTGATCAGTGCACCGAGATCTTCATTGGCTGATTGCTGATTACTGCTTCCGAATGTATTCTGAAAGAAGCGATACTTTTCAATTCCTTTTTCCAAAGCATCTTTTTTGATGGGTTTCAGCAGGTAATCAATGGAATTGACTTTAAAAGCCCGTAGAGTATATTCATCAAAGGCTGTGGTAAAAATTACCGGAGACTTTACTTCGATGTGATCAAAAATTTCAAAACTGATGCCATCACTCAACTGAATATCCATGAAGATCAGGTCAGGAAACTGATGGTTTTTGAGCCATTTCACACTGTCGTTAACGCTGTCCAGCACTTCAACGATTTCTATACTTCCGTCAATTTCTTCCAGTACTTTTTGCAGTCTTCTGAAGGCAGGCGCTTCATCTTCTATAATCAAAACCTTCATACAGCTTCGGCGTATTCGTTTTCGTTGTAGATCACTTCAATCAAAGGAACAGCCACCATGAAACTATTGTGAGTTACAATGACATCAACCTCCCTACCGCCTAGATATTTGTATCTTTTTTTGATATTGGTCAGGCCGGTTTTTGTCGACTTTTCAAGAGCCTTTTTCTTTTGCAAATTGTTTTTGACAATGATAGACTGACCGTTTTCGACATAAATTTCAATTTCCAAAGGCCGTGACCGGGAAATCACATTGTGTTTGATGCAGTTTTCCAGCAACATTTGAATAGTCAACGGTGCAATGTGTTTGTCATAAGACTGCTCATCGATTCTGTAGCTGACCTTCAGATTTTCAGGATAGCGCATCTGAAGCAGATAAATGTAGGATTTTGAAAAGGAAATTTCTTCTTCAAGTGGTATGAGCTCCTTCTCCTTATTTTGAAGAATATATCTATATACCTCAGAAAGTTTTTCGGTAAATTCTATAGCAATGTCCTGATTTTCAGCTATCAACGTAGTAAGCGTATTCAAACTATTGAATAAAAAATGCGGACTCATCTGATTTTGAAGGACTTCAAACTGTGTCCTGATTTGCTGATTTTTTAGCGCTTCATTCTGCTTAATCGTGTCTTTCCATTTTTCAAAGAAAAAAGCACTTTCATAAATAGACCCTACAAAAACAGCAGCAATGAATGTTTTGAATTTGTGTTCGAAGATTTTGCTTAGGTTGGTGAGTTCACTGAACTCCATGTAGCCCAATGCTAGTCTCATCACCACACCACAAACGAAAACAAACAGGATCAGCGTTACGATCGTCAGGCTCAGTCTTTTCACCGTCTGGCTGATATTCGGGAACCAGTTCCGATACATCATGAAAATCAGGAACGCACCATTCCAATACGCCGTGGTAAACAGAACCGAAACCAGATACTTTTGCCAGAAAGGCTCATCCATAGCATGATCTCTCATTATAAAGGTCATAATCAAGGCCATGATGGGAATTCCCGTAATTCTGATGTATTTTTCTTTAACTGCTATCATCTGGAACCTCAAAATAATTAAATAACTATGTATAATGAAACGAAATGACCTGCGAAACCTGAAAAACAGCCTCCGAACCCAGAAATATCTCAGGCAAGACCTCCAGGTTTTTCCAAAACGGCAAATTTTTGTCTGAACGCTGCATTTATGCTTTTAAACCCTTTCATTTTGGGTTTGAGCATAGTTTTCATTTTAAAATGTATTTCAGGATTCTAATTTCGGATCATTACTAATCTTAAGTTCGAAATGAAAAAGAGTTTCTTCAATTACCTTGTATCACTTTTTGTTATAATGCTGCTAATGCAAACCAATACGCTAGCCCGGCAAGGAGGGCAAACGGTTAAAGGGTTTATCAAGGATTCAAAAGCTGGTTACCCATTAATTGGAGCATCAGTTATTTTGATTGGTTCAGATCCTGTGATTGGAGCTGTCACAGACATCAATGGTAAATTTGTGATCAACAACGTACCGATAGGCAGGCAAACATTTGCAGTGCAATACATCGGTTACAAAAGTATTTCATTGCCCAATGTACTTGTGACGACCGGAAAGGAAGTCGTATTGAATGTAAACCTCGAAGAGTCAGTGGAGGCACTCAACGAGGTGATCGTGACAGCAGATTCCGAAAAAGACGTGCCTATCAACGAGCTGGCAAAAGTCAGTGCCAGAACTTTTAGCCTGGAAGAAGTCACCCGTTTTTCCGGTGGTAGAAATGATGTGGCTAAATTGGCAACCTCTTTTGCGGGTGTTAGTGCTCCCAATGATTCCAGAAACGACATTGTTGTGAGGGGAAATTCGCCGACAGCACTTTTATGGAGAGTGGAAGGCATACCTATTCCAAACCCCAATCATTTTTCTACACTGGGAACCACCGGAGGGCCTGTTAGTGCATTGAATACAAATCTGTTAAGGAATTCAGATTTCCTGACAGGTGCTTTTCCGGCGGAATATGGCAATGCAAATGCAGCTGTGTTCGATATTAATTTTAGAAATGGTAATACAGACAAATATGAGTTTACAGCTCAACTGTCAGCATTTAGTGGGTTAGAATTCCTGGCAGAAGGGCCAATATCGAAAAGAAAAGGATCATCATTTATAGCATCTTATCGATATGGAATTGCCAGTATTGCCGCAACAGGTACCTCTGCAGTTCCACTGTATCAGGATTTTTCATTCAAAGCAAACTTAGGAGAAACGAAGCTGGGAAGGTTTGAAGTCTTTGGATTAGGAGGAATCAGCAGCATCGATTTCTTTGGTGATGAAATTGATGAAAACGACCTCTTTGCCAATCCGGATGAAAACTCTTTTGTAGAAAGTCAGATCGGTCTGGTGGGTGTATCAAATCTGCTGAGATTTGGTAAAAAAACATATCTGAAAACGTCGCTAGGATTGTCAACTAATTTCAATGATTTCAGGCAAGACAACCTGATTAGAAATGAATCAGGAGACATTATACAGGAATTCAGAGCTACAAACGTTAGAAACAGAGAAGTAAGAACTACACTTTCCTCCACTTTGAATCATAAGTTCAATGCCAGATGGTCGCTTAGAACAGGAATCCTGTCAGAGATTTATGATGTGAATTTCTTTACAGAAGACAGGGACGATAGAATCGATATCCCTGATAATAACAATGACAATGTTCCGGATTTCTTCAGAATAGGGACAGATGTGGATGATCAGTATACATTGCATCAGGGATTTGCGCAGGCAGAATACAAATTTACCGATGACTTAAGTGCCACTTTTGGATTGCACAGCCAGTATATGGCTCTATCCGAGAACCTCTCGCTGGAACCAAGAGCAGCGATCAGCTGGCAATTTCAGGCCAATAAAAGACTGAGCCTCGCCTACGGAAATAATAGTCAGGTGGTGCCTACTCCCGTGTTGTTTTATATAGAAGAGACAAGCCCGGGTGTAATAGATGATTCTAATCGTATGCTGGATTTCATGAGGAGCAATCACTTCATTCTGGGTTATGATCAAAACCTTGGGACGGATTGGAGATTGAAAGCAGAAATGTATTATCAGTCGCTTAACAATATACCAGTTGAGAGAACAAGTAGCAGCTATTCGGTAATTAATGAAGGTGGAGATTTTGCCTTCGACACGAGAAGTAACCTTGTCAATGAAGGAACGGGAACTAATTTTGGAATCGAACTGACTTTAGAGAAGTTTTTCAGCAAAGGATTTTATATGCTGGCGACTACCTCTTTGTTTGATTCCAGGTACACAGGCAGTGACGGAATAGAACGAAATACGTCGTTCAACAGCAATTATGTCTTTAATATATTAGGTGGTAAAGAGTGGAAATTTGGTCCCGGAGGAAAAAATGCCTGGACTTTCGATACTAAATTCACAACCTCCGGCGGACAACCTTTTACGCCATTGGATCTGGAGGCTACCAGAAACAATCTGGGCAGAGAAATACGTCAGGATGACATTGCATTCAGCGAAAGATATGGCGAATACTTCCGATGGGATGTGAAGTTTGGTGTAAGGCTCAACAGCTCTAAAAAGAACGTTTCACACCAGTTTTTCATCGACTTCCAAAATGTGACCAACCGAAG
>JBCBHL010000315.1:0-8690 GCA_038525605.1 Bacteroidota bacterium | reverse complement strand
AATTAATTTGGAAGCATCTTCCGGATTGGTTTTCAGTCGATAGTGTGTCACTACAGCACATTCTTTGGCAAAACCCTCAGCATTTTTTTCTTCCGCTTCAAACAGGCTTTTGGGAACAAATAATGGGAAGTAAGCATTTTCATGCCCGGTCTCCTTAAACATTCGGTCCAATTGTTGCTGCATTTTTTCCCAGATGGCAAAACCATAAGGTTTGATGACCATACAACCTCTGACAGCTGAGTTTTCGGCCAAATCGGCTTTTTTTACCAGTTCGTTGTACCATGCAGAGTAGTCCTCTGATCTTTTTGGTAGCCCTTTGCTCATATTTTTATTAAAATTTATTCTTTTGGTATGGAAATTGCTAGTTTAATTATCGTTAGCGATTTGTTCGCAAATATAAGTTTTTGAAAAAAAAATCGACTATTGAACTTATATACTTGTATATTTATTGATTAAATAAAAGAAAGGAAGAAACAATGAAAGCTCTTAGAATACTGATGTTGATTGGATTTGGGTGTTGGTTCTCGGTCTCTGCCATAGCGCAAGAGTATGATGATCTTTATTTTTCGAAAAAAGATCGTAAAAAGATAGAAGAGAAGAAAGAAGACGCTGCAGCAGTAACTACTGGTGAGAGCTATCAGGCATATGATACAAAAGCTTATGATCCTGCCTATTCTTCCAATGGATTGACTGCACAGAGCAGATTGAGCAGATATCAGTCCGATGTATTAGATACTAATAACCCTGACGGGATTGTTGATTTCAACAGGAGATCAGCATTTAATAATAACACTGGCAATAACAATGCGTTAAGCAATGGCCAGGCAGGAACAGTTATAAACAATAATTATTACGGGAATAGCGGATTCGGTTTCAACAACTTTGATCCCTACTGGAACAATGGTTTCGGATGGAATAACGGTTTTGGATGGAACAATGGCTTTGCCAATGATTATTGGAGATGGAGACAATTTAGAAGGTGGAATAGGTGGAATCGACCTGGATTTGGATTCACTGTTGCTTTTGGCAGAGGTTTCGGATGGGGTAACCCTTGGTATGATCCATTCTTCGATCCATTCCTGTTTGCAAGAACAGGAGGTGCCTGGGGAATAGGTGCTGGATTTTACGATCCTTTCTGGTGCCCTCCTTTCGGAGGTGGATTTTACGGTGGAGGAGTTTTCTACTCTAGAGGTTTCAATCGATTTGATAACAGAGTATTCATCAACAATGGTGTAATCGTTAACAATGAAGGCAGAAGAGTAACGAGGGGTTCCAGGGTAAGCAGAGCGAGTTCTAACACCGTAGCTGACAGAGATGGAAGAAGAGTTTCAAATGCTGGAATTTCAGACTCTCCAGGTAGAGTAAGTTCCAGCAGGGACAGAGCCTACAACGAAGGTAGTAACAGCGATTACAATAGAGGTAGAAGCTCTGGTTACAGTACGACCAGAAGAACTACTTCCAGAACAGGAGATAGAGTAGCTTCTACTACCCGAAGTAGCAGAACAAGTTCTTCAAGAGTAGCTTCTACAACCAGAAACTATTCGACAAGAAGTGGTACTACTGGCAGAACCAGCACTTACAATGGCTCTACCAGATCAGGTTCAAGATATAATGGTGGTACAAGCAGTTCGAGTTCAAGGTATAGCAGTGGAACTTCAAGATCTTCAGGATCGAGATATTCAAATGGAAATACGAATAGCGGAAACAGGTCTGGTTATTCAAGAGGAAGTTCATCTTCCTCAAGATCGGGTAGATCATGGTCATCTGGAAGTAGCTCAGGAAGCAGGTCTTCAGGATATTCTTCCGGTAGCTCAAGAAGCAGATCATCAGGATACTCTTCAGGATCAAGGTCTAGTGGAAGTTCTTCAAGATCAAGCGGTAGCTACAGCAGAAGCTCCTCAGGAAGCAGATCATCAGGATACTCAAGATCTAGTGGAAGTTCTTCAAGATCAAGAAGTAGCTACAGTAGTGGGAGATCATCTAGCAGCAGATCTTCAGGAAGTAGTAGCAGAAGTTCATCAAGAAGCTCATCCAGCAGAGGAAGAGGTAACTAATACGCTATTCTAAAGATATATAAGAGCCAAAATCACCTCTGATTTGGCTCTTCTATTACAATCACTCAATATATTCGAAAACAACATGAAAAAGCTAATATTAATTGGCACGCTATTATTATGCCTGATTTATGAGGGAAATGCACAGACTGGAGTATTTAATGAGGCTTTATTGTTTAGCAGGACTTCATATGGAGGAACTACCAGGATGCAGACTCTTGGTGGCGCACATGTCTCTTTAGGAGGGGATATTAGCAGTGCTTTAATAAATCCGGCGGGGCTTGGTTTTTATAACAGATCCGAGCTTAGTTTCACACCCGGAGTTAAATTTCAAACTGCTGATTCAAGGTTTAATGGTGATGCCAACCAGGAATCATCGACATTCAACAATAATTTCGGTCTCTACAATTTCGGATTGGTGTTTAACAATACCAAAGACAACGGGTCAAAATTCAAGGGATGGAATTTTGCTATTTCAGTTGACAGATTAAACGATTTCAATGAGGAGATTACATACAGTGGTGAGAACAACGATAATTCACTGGCATTTTCACTGGCAGATAATGCATTTAACGTCGAAACAAATAATCTTTTCGGATTAGAGGCAGCGGCCTTTGAAACGTTCGTCATTAACCCTGCCAGACTTGATAATGGAGATTTGATTTACGACCCGATCAACCTGACAGATTTGGTTGATGTTGATGGTCGGACAATACCTTTTTATTCATTTCCAATACAACAGGAGGTCATCAGAAGAAGCGGTTCACAGAATCAGTGGAGCTTTTCGGCTGGTGGAAATTATGATGATAAAATATATTTTGGAGGTGGAATTGGAGTGGTTACACTTAATTATCAGCAGGATAAGCTATTTCAGGAAAATTCTTATTTCGTTTTTGGTGATGGTGTAAACGTACCATCGGGCGATGATACGGCTCTTGGCGGACTGACGTTAAGAGAAGATTTAAGAATCAATGGTGTAGGTGTTAATGGTACCTTTGGTATGATTTTCAGACCAGTTTCCTTCCTGACATTTGGTGTTAGCTACATCTCGCCAACGTTTTATACCTTAGATGAAGAGAGTTCTTTTACCTTGAGTAATGTGGTGAATGAGACAATCAATACTTTCGGAGGAGATGTAATCAACCCTGATAGTTACGAGTTTCAAAGTGATGTTGTATTAACGGACTATAACTTAAGAACTCCGGGGAGACTGAATTTAGGTGCGTCTGCATTTCTTGGTAAATATGGTTTTATTACCGGTAGTCTTGAGTTCACAGATTACTCATCGGCACAGTTGAGATCACCGGATTTTGTAGTTGATGGGGATAATGCAGCTATCGAAAATAATTATACATCTGTTACTAATGTTCGCCTCGGGGGTGAACTAAGATTGGAGGAATTTAGATTCAGATTGGGATATGCAGCTTTAAATAATCCTTTTGAAGCTGGTATCAGGCCGACTTTTACAGAAAGTTATTCCATAGGAGCCGGCTATAAGACCAGAGACTTTTATGTGGATTTTGGTGTGGTTAGCACTGCCAGCAAGAGACTCTATTCGCCGTATACGCTATTTGACAATTCCGAGCCGGTGATTGATTCAAAGATAAATGATACAAGGGTTGTTGCTACCGTAGGATTTACTTTTTGATGATCAGTTGATTATCGTTTGGTCGCAGCAAAAGATTCGATAAGGGAGGAGATGAATTCAAGTGATTCATCTCCTTTTATTTTTATATGTGATTTCTCGTAAAAGGGAAATCGCTGAATGTATTTGTTGTTGAGTGCTTCTATTATGCCATGATTATCAGTGCCTGCCAGCAACGGTCTTTTTGAAATCTCATCAGCTGCCAGCATTCGCTCGGCAATCAGTTCCAGAGGAGTATCTAAAAATACCGATATGCCATGCTCTTTAATAATCTCGGAATTATTGTGAAAGCAAGGCGTACCCCCTCCTAGTGATAAGATTGAAGATTTTTTATCCTCATTATCAGCAATAAATGATTTCAAGGCCATGTGTTCGCATAGTCTGAAATAATCTTCCCCTTTCCCTTCAAAAATCTCTCTGATGCTACGCTCTTGTTGTAATTCAATGATGTTGTCAAGATCGCTAAAAGAATATTTTAAATACTTGGCCAGCCTGGCGCCCAGTGTGGATTTACCACTTCCGGGCATGCCGCAAATGAATATGAAGGTGCTGGTTGTACTCATTTGGACTATTTGATACGTTTTAAGACTTCAGTAACATCTGGTGTATCATTATTATGCCATTTACCCAGAACCGCTCCGTTTTGCATTAATACAATCCCTGGATTAGCTCTGATGATGGTTTTTAGCACCGTAGCATCCGCATAGTAATAAGGTATTGCCAGTTGCGTTTCATGTCTGTAATTCTCAAAGTCATCATAAGTAGAGGCAGTAATAGCGGCTATGTCAATGTTATAGCTTTCCAGCTGTTTGATCAGTGCATTGATCTTACTGATTTGCCTGGAGGCCTTTTTAGCATCATACACAACAATATACAATTTGTTTCCTTTAAAAGAGGCATCCGTAAATTCACCTTCGTCATTGTAAATACTGTAATCTGTTATTTTAGGTTTTACTTCGGGATTTAGCTCCTCTGAAGAGATGTATTTATAGGCAGGATCACTTGGGTATTCTGTGAATTTTTCCTGTTTACCATCTTTTTCAACTGTATATTCAGTAATTAATTCCCCCGATGGCTTCATCAATGTAGGAATATGATTGCCTACTTTATAAGTTCTGAAATCAATAAATGGTAGATGATTAATTGCATGAATGGCAATATAAATACTGATCACAGTAAGGGAGCCCACTATAATGTTTGCTGTTTTCTGATACAATACCGGTTTGAATGTTTTTCTGTAGAAGAATAATATGCCTATGAAAACTACCAAAATGACGTCCTTCGTAAAGCTTTGCCAGGGAGTTAGTTTAATAGCGTCACCAAAACACCCGCAATCTGTTACTTTATTGAAATAAGCTGAATAAAATGTTAGGAATGTGAAGAATAAGATCAGTATTAATAATATCCAGCTGGTAAGGTTCATTCGGTATTTGAGCAATACTGCGATTCCCAAAATCACTTCCAGTACAACGAGAAAGACAGCTATCGGCAGGGAATAAGGCACAAATACTTTAAAAAAGCCTGCAATGTCACTGGCAAATACATCAAAATATTCATGTAATTTAATAGATGTGCCAACCGGGTCGTTGAGTTTGATAAGCCCGGAAAAAATAAATAGTCCGCCTACAATGAAGCGAGATATTTCTTTTAAGATTTTCATGATTTGTTGTTTATGTATTGCTCTTTGATTAATGCAAAAACTGCATAGTTAATCATATCCTGATAGTTGGCTTCTATGCCTTCCGAAATGAGTGTTTTACCCTGATTGTCTTCAATTTGTTTAACTCTCAATAGCTTCATCAAAATGATGTCTGTAATAGAACTAACTCTCATCTCCCGCCACGCTTCACCATAATCGTGATTCTTGGCAAGTAGTAATTCCAGTGTTTCTGCAGCATTTTTATCAAAATAACTTTCGAGTTCCTCAAACTTCATTTCCAGTGGATCATCGGCAGTCAGGTTAATTTGAATTAAAGCAATGATGCAATAATTAATGATGGCTACAAACTCTCCATTAACATCATCTTCTACTTTCTGAGTTCCCTTTTCCTGAATCGATCTGATTCTCTGGGCTTTGATGTAAATCTGATCAGTAATTGAAGGCAATCTTAGTATTCGCCAGGCTGTTCCATAATCTCTGGTTTTCTTTTCAAAGATGTCTTTACAAGCACTGATAACTTGTTTATATTCGTCAATAGTTTGTTTTCTCAATTTGCTTTACGATTAATTCTGCTGCTAAATTAAATATAAATACCTTCATAATTTGAAAATCAAAAAAAGCCTTAACGTATCTGGTAAACTTATTTCATTGGAGACTCCTGTAGTCATGGGAATTCTCAATATAACACCTGATTCATTCTATCAGAATAGCAGATATCAATCGATCAAAGAGGTGCTCAAAGAATCTGAAAAAATGTTGATTGAAGGCGCTGATATACTGGATATAGGAGGCTACTCCTCACGTCCCGGAGCACATGAAGTAACCATAGAGGAGGAGATCAGTCGAGTAATACCTGTAGTGGAAGCAGTGACAGAAAATTTCCACAATGCAATTATATCAGTAGATACTTTCCGTTCCGAGGTTGCAAATGTTGCTTTAGAGGCTGGAGCGCATATTATCAATGATATTTCAGGAGGGCGTGCAGATGCCAAGATGTATGATCTGATTGCCAAGTGGGCTTGTCCTTACATTGTCATGCACATGAAAGGGACACCTCAGACAATGATGCAAATGACCAACTATGAAGACCTGTTAAAGGAAATAATCACTTATTTTTCGGAAATCGCATACCTGTTACGAGCCAGGGGCGTTAAAGACATCATTATAGATCCGGGTTTTGGTTTTGCTAAAAATATGGAGCAGAACTATAATTTATTGCAAAACCTGTCACATTTACAGGTCTTGGGTTTGCCAATATTAGCAGGAATCTCTCGTAAATCAATGATTTATAAAAAACTAGGGATAACTTCGCAGGAGGCCCTAAACGGAACAACTGTTTTAAATAGTTTTGCGCTGATGAACGGAGCTTCTATTTTAAGAGTTCACGACGTGAAAGAGGCTGTGGAAACTGTCAGACTTTTTAAAGAAATACAATAAGATTGATTTATCTTTTTAATATAGGCTTTTTAGAAATTCGGTTTGTAGATTTCATCGATGTATTGCTGGTCAGTATATTGATCTATCAGGTATACAAACTGATGAGGGGAAGTGTCGCTATTAAAGTATTTCTCGGATTTTTATCTCTGTACCTGATCTTCTTAGTGGTAAAAGCCGCACAGATGGAACTGCTGACCATTATTTTGGGGCAGTTTATGGGAGTTGGTGTAATTGCCGTTATCATTTTATTTCAGCAGGAGATCAGAAAGTTTTTGTTGATACTGGGAAAGACGACAGTCTTTGAGGAAGGCAGAGTGCTTGAAGGCGTTAGAAGGTTGTGGAGACAAAATAAGGGCATTAGTACGCAGTCTGAGGTGATTCCCGTAGTAGAAGCTGCCAAAACGCTAGGTGGTACGAATACCGGAGCGTTAATAGTTTATTCCAGAAATTCGGCATTGAAGTTTTATGCGGAATCAGGAGATTATATTGAGGCCATCATTTCTAAGAGGCTATTATTATCGATTTTTAACAAATACAGCCCGTTGCATGATGGCGCAGTGATTATCCATCAAGGGAGAGTGGTTGCTGCCAGGTGTATTCTGCCGGTAACAGAGCGAGATGATATTCCAGCGGTATATGGTCTGCGTCACCGTGCTGCATTGGGGATGTCTGAGGTCACCGATACTTTAGTAATAGTAGTATCAGAGGAAACAGGTCAGTTTTCCGCGATGAGAAATGGGAAAGTTTTTAACAATCTTTCGGCTCAGGAGCTCAGAAAACGAATCAATGAATACCTGAAAGAGAAAGACAATCAAGCTCCTGAGAAACCAGTAAAAAAGCAAAAAGAGCAAAGTAAGTAATCTACGGTATTTTTGAAGAGTTATCAATCTGCTACTAGTTCATAAATCACGGCCTCTTCCAAAAGCATTTGATTTCTGTTCGAACCGATACACTGTCGACTCTTTGTTGATGGGAGGGACAAATAATCATTTCAGAAACAGTTGCAATTACCGGTCAGATATGATCTGTGTAAACTGATAGTCTATAAATAAGTATCAGTGCTTGTTGATTAAGATCTAGGCCATAAAAAAACCGATTTGACAAATGCCAAATCGGTTTTCCTAATGTTCTTTTAACCCTGTTTAGTTGGGGCAGCTACCACCAAATTGGTCACTGTTTCTCCATTCTCCTACGGTTAATAATATAGGTTCTTCATCCTCTCCCTCTTCAGGATCAGAGCCAACTTCAGTTCTGTTATCCTCCTCACTACAGTCGTCTCGTTTTTCAACAAAATCCCAGTTAGAGTTCAATCTGAATTTGTATTCAACACCTTCAGGGAATTCAACAGCTGCACAGAAGCAATTAGCTGATATTTGAGTCATTGCAATGTCAGGACTTCCTCCCCAACCAGTTAATGAACCAACAAGTCCTACTTGCTCAAAACCGTTAAGGCTTGTTGTGTGAGTAGGTGCAACAACAATCACTGTTCTCTTTCCAGCTTCTATACAAGCAGGTAAAGCTTCACATACAATTGCTACATCAGTAGTATCATTGTTTGTAGAATTTTCGCTATCTGTAACGCTGATAGCTAATCTATAACCTCCAGGAGTCAAGTTAACGATATCTGTTTCAGTTGCGGTTAATGTCAAGGTAGCAGAAGAGCCACTAAGCGCTTGTGTTTTGGTAGCTATTTCATCTTCTCCACTTAATAAAGTGATAGTACCAGAACTTAGAGAACTCACCTCTCCGTCCGTTACTGTCACTGAAAGGTCAGCCGCTTGACCTGCAGTTACTGATTCAAGGCTTTCTGGGAAACTAATCGCAGGGGCGGCGTTGAATACTGTTACATCTGCATTACCATTATCACAGGAATAGATAACGGCAGCTACTATAC
>JBCBHL010000314.1:0-8697 GCA_038525605.1 Bacteroidota bacterium | reverse complement strand
GCATAGCAAATACCACCTTTTACGCTCTCCATTTCTGCTTTGTCCATTTGAGCGATGGTTCTTTTGTTTAATTGTAACTTTTTCATTTTATAAAAATATAAGTTTGGTTGCCTACTCTGTTAATGGATTTTCGGCATTGCTCCTATTCGTAGTAGATAGTAGGCTTTCTGAAAAATATGTGACAGCACAATTGAATTATTTTTTCTTTTGCTTATTTCAGGCTTGTATATTTTCATAATAAAGACGCTATGTCGGTGTCTGTTTTAAATTACTGCTTTTGGTAAAGACCAGTGGTCGTAGGAGAGTTGAATCGCCGGGTTCTAAGAGGAAGAACTATTCAAATTGATGGCATGCCACAAACGTAATTATCTGGCTAAGGTTTACAGACAGAAAGTGGTAACTATGACAAAGATTATCACGACAAATTTATTATGCATATTTTCAATTGAAGTACTAGTTGAATTTTTGAAATTTAATTCTCTTATCCGCCGAAGCTTTTGCGCTTCGCCTTCGGAAGCCTCCGGCGAACGAAGGAAGGAGGAATAATTTCTTAAAATTACAAAGTTTGACAGTTATCACATCGAAAATTTATCTATACAAAACTTAATGTGATAATGTCTAATAGCAGCAACCACTTTCAAATAATTTATTATAACTATCTTTTAATAAAAGTTAGGTGTGGAAAGGGAGAAACACCTTGTTCAAATCCGTCAGGGCCACAGCATTTTTTACCTTTGGCAGATCCGTTTTTACAGCTTACTAAACATAAACCGCCTTTTACGCTCTCCATTTCTGCTTTATCCATTCGAGCGATTGTTCTTTTGTTTAATCTTAATTTTTTCATTTTATAAACTTTAGTTTAAATGCCTACCCTTTTGATGGGTTTTAGGCTCTTTTATACTTAAATAAAGTGTACTTTTTACAAAGTATGTGACAGAGAAAAGCATCGCCTAGAAAATACCAAGCTTCTAGTGAATGCCTTAGTCAAAGCGGGAAGGCTTAGGTGACAATGATGAAAGAAGAGAGACCCTTATGTGTTCTTAATAGTGGCCTGCGTATTAATGCTGAATTCCGGTTACGGTTTGATGAAAAAGAAAAGACCGCTATCAACATAACAGCCTCTTCCGAAAAAATTCTTCTAATTATCTTTTAACAAAAGACAAGGAGATAATGTGTGCATCACCTGGTTGCCATCCGTCACCACCACAGCATTTCTTACCCTTCGCGGATCCGTTTTTGCAACTTGCATAGCAAATACCACCTTTTACGCTCTCCATTTCTGCTTTGTCCATTTGAGCGATGGTTCTTTTGTTTAATTGTAATTTTTTCATTTTGTAAAGTTAAGTTTCAGTGCCTACTCTATTTATGGTTTTTCGGCATTCCCCAGAATTCAAAGAAAGGGTAATTTTTATAAAAAGGGTTCTCAGGACCGATTTATTTTGTGCATTTTCAAATTCAGGTACTACTTGATTTTTAGTTCTTAGTCATTCTGCGCCACCGTTATAGCTGCTGGTCATTCAACATGCAACGAACGGTCTAAATTGGCATAAGCTGTAAAACCCAACCGTTACCATTTCGAAAATTTACCCATACAGAGCCGAAGGTGATAAAACCTAAAGTCCTCGACAGATGAATGAAACTATTTCTTCTTTTGCTTATTTCTCGCAATTTTACTTCTGTAGTATTGATGCAGAAAATCGTATAAGACCCACTCATTCATTCTTTGCTTTGAACTGAAAAGCCTGTTAAAATGCATATGCGTATAACTTTCCAGCACATCCACTATCGTATTGCTTAGCAGCTGGTCCTCTTTTTTCTTTAAGATTGTAGCAATAATCGGTTTTGATGCCTCGGAATGCTCCATCAACAATTCGCTAAGTTCCCCGGGAGTTTCTGTCATGTAAGATTCGATCTGCTTCCGGTTTGCTCGGTACTTATTCGAAAGCTGCTTGAGGATCGGTGAAGTTGCTCCCATTTCCTGTGCAAAAGCGGTCTTCAACGTCTCAAAAAAGGCTTTTTTCGAAACATCATCGGCCTGCCAGTCATCCAGAATATGATCAATGGCTTTCATACCAAACAACCAACGCTTCTCAGGATCATCCACACATAGCGACAACACCTTCACCATCAGCTTACTATTCAGATAAAATAGCGATTCAAATTCTTCAATGGTATGTGTCCCATATCTTTCCAGTTCCCTTTTATAAGTCCCTGCAATCACCTCATGGAGTACTCTGTCAGCCAGATAAGGGCTTAATAGTTCATTAAGTCTCAACACCAGTTTTTCGAAATTACCCGGTTCTTCTACCAGGTGAAACCTCACTCTGATGTGTCTGCCCGGGTCATTGAAATTGATGAAAAACCACTTATCGATAAGTCCTTCATTGATCATTACAACTGCATTTGGCTCCAGTACATTGATAAGAAAATCTTCTGATGTTTTAGAACCCATGTATAGTTTGTAGTAGAGCCATTCGCTCCCGATCGTAAAATATCTTTTAGTCATTGGATTCTTTGTAGTAAGACATAATCACCTCATTAGTGTAGGGTTTCCCCTGATGTGTGACAATTGCCTGCTCCATATCATAGAGATACTCAGTAAGCGTCACCTGAGATTTGTTTTTTACGGTTGTTAAAAACATCTCTACCGATAAGGGATTGCTAAAATCTATCAAGAGCTTATTGTCAAATTCTTTCAAAAACACCTTTTCAGGAATCTTCCTCGTTGACAGCCATTCCCGCAGTGCCTTATCGCTTTCTGCGACCTCTTTTAAAGTCAGATCAGTTACCAACCACATCGCCGGTGACAAGACTACTCCGTCATAGACCACACGTGGAAAGAAATCATGAAACTGAAAAAGATTTCCCCAGGTAAAAGAAATGCTGTTTTTGACATTCTGATATTGTAATTCACATAAAAAGTGATAGATGGGAAGAGACTTGTCAATATAATTGTGCGCAGAAGCCAACATAGGTTTGATCTCCTTGTTGTGCCTGACAGACCTTAAGACTACCTTCCTGTTCACAACTGAAATTGTGATGTCATCGATTGAAATCTGATGTTTTTCACCCAAATTACTTTTTGCCAGATAAGGAATCTCATATTGTCGCAATGCTGGCCTTTGCAGAATATTCCCGGCTCGTTTCTCTGGTAAATGGACTATTTCCGCATAAATGCATCTGTCTTTATCACGCTCGTCTTTCTCTATGATCTGATTGACTAAACCATGAATATCCTGATCTGCGTGACAAAACCTGCTTAGCAGATAAGATGCCGTAGCACCACCAGCGTCCTGAACAGCCACTACTTCCTCACCGAGTTCATTTTTACCGATCACCTCTATTCCTACAGAAAAGGTATTGGGCAGATCGTTCCAGTTTTCTACAAAGTGATCCACATCTTCGTCAGTAAGAATGATTTCGGTATGATCGCTTTTAATCGCCTCTAAAAGCTTCAGATTCAGCAGGTCATCTCTTTTTATCCATTTGATTTTATTGTGTCCGGAATCATCATTGAAGTTTCTACCAGACATATTAAGATCATCCACCAGAGGTGAAATATCAAAAGACTTTTGACTATCAACCGGAAACCCTACTCCTGACTCTACATCAAGCGCGAGAGATAAGGGTATTTCTTCATCTTCATACTTATTGTAAAAGGCATCTCTGAACTTATTGAGTTGTTCATTATCCACTACAGAGTTCAGCTTATTAAGAAAGATCAGCGCTTTGTCTACTTTTTCACGTACATGATTGCTCAGTTGATTTGCCTGGTAGCTGATCGAAAGGTCCGTTTGTAGCAAAAACTTGAGATCGAATGCTACTCCAAAATTTTCCAGTGTTTCTGTTAACTGCTTGTAATAACTGAATCCTTTTCCAATTTCATCCTGATTAATCTTATTCAGAATATCACTTACCGTATTCAGGCTTTTACTGTAAGTATCATTTGAAACCTCATCTCTGAGAATTTCAAAATAGTCCTTACCGGTGATGGAAGGGCTAATTGAGCTCACCAGTATTTGGTTATCAATCAGTTCATTGACAAACCAGGTGGCATCTTCCATCGAAATCTCCGGATCCATCGCTGGAATTAATGCCGCCAACTCCCGGATAGTTGCTCCATTTGAACATCGGTTCAAAACCGCTTCGGTGTAATGAGAGTGGTCTATGGAAACTGTGTAATGCTTTCTGGCAGCATTGAAATATCTAAATTCTATGTAACGGAGCTGATCGCGCAGAAGATAAAGACTGCTGTTTTTATAATAAAGAAGTTGTTCACGAACTACCGGGTCAGCTTCTATATTTTGCGTTAATGCTCCCAGATAATTCATATCGAGTCTGCTAAATCGCTTGTGAAATTCCAGGTTATTGAGTTCTACTTTCGTCACCTCTGCAAATTCTCCAAGCGCACAGCCGCTGAATAAACCAAAAGGCGTACATCGGCTACTCATCCGAACGATGTATTTTAATAAGGTGTATACCAGCTTATCGTCCTGTACATCGTCATCTCCTTTCAGATAACGGGTCATTTTACTGTGCAAATCAGGAGAGGCTGTGTAAATAGCTTCTGATATAAACGGAGTTTTGCACAATTTTTGAATATGTTCTTCAGTAATTCCAGATAGTTCAGCTATTGATAAGACGGGTGTCCGAACAACGTATGAATCCAGAGACTTGTAGGGTGATTGAGTTTTCACGTTTAATGGTATATCTTTGATTCAGATTTGCAAAACTAACATTTATTAATCATTATCACGTTGAGTTTTGTACGGAGTAATTATCGATATTTTAATGGTCGGGTTTTGTGGTTCTGTATTAATTATGAATTCATATACAAAATTGAATGGTGATTAAAATCAGAGCGCTTGTACTAAATCTGTCGAGATAATCTTTACTATAAAACAATTTTTGGTCACCTAAAAATTAACGTTATTACAACTAATTAGTCGTAGTGTCATCGAGTCGTCTATTTACAAACAAAGCTGCTAACGTCTTAAAATTATGCATAAGAGTTTACTATTAATTTTTGCGCTACTATTTTCTTTTCACGTTGCTGAAGCACAGGAAATTTTCGATTTTGAAGCAAAAATTGAAAACCGGGATCGGTTCATTTTCAAAGAAATGAACTACTCGAATAAAAAAGACAATATCAACCTTTCAGGAACGCTAATTCTGCCAAAAAGTGACTATGAGTCTATCGTTACAATCGTTCCTGGCAGTGGAAAAGATACCAGGCATTCTCATTTTGTATTGGCAGAGACTCTTTTAGAAAATAACATAGGTGTTTTCAGATTTGACGAAAGAGGAGTAGGCAAGTCTGAAGGGTTGATTTCATCCGGTGCTTTGAAACTCTCCGGCGACCTAAGTGCGGGAATCAGTTACCTGAAAAATCAGAAAGAACTGGTAGACAAAAAGTTTGGCGTCATAGGGCACAGCTTGGGAGGAATGGCAGCAATCGATGCATATGAAAAGCAGAATCAACTAGACTTTTTGGTTCTCTGGGCAGCTCCTGTCAAGAAGAACAGTGCCTTTGTGAAACATCAGATTGAATCGGAAAATCCTTTTTTTGGTGCCATCACCGCTGAAACTAAACAAAAAAAACTAGAAATAGTCGAAATTATCCACCAGCAGATTATTGAAAATGAAGAACTCAACGCGTGGGATATCTATAAAAAATGCAAAAAGATTCTGAAGGATCAGCTGGAGGTTAAGAAAAGTCAGTTTCAGGTTTACATTATGCCTTACGTAGTTGAAATTGTAAGAGCAAACTATGAACAGACTTATGCCACAGCTGATGTGCCGGTACTATATATCATCGGTACGAAAGATAAATTCGTAAGCCCAAGAAACAGCTCAGACTTAATCAAGGAGTTTGATAATTCGTTCATTGATTTCCGACTGTACGAAGGTTTGAACCATTACATGACTATCGGTGAGCTTACTGGAATTGCCCGGGAAGTATACCATTTGGATGATCAGGTGAAAAACGATGTGGTAGAGTGGATCAAAAACAGATAAGGTAATTATTGAGTTGCTTTTTAAAGAAGTAGTTTGGATAAGCTTTTAATGCCTAAATGCTTTTGCCGCTTTCACTTCATCACTGAATTTTATCTCACGTGCTATCTGGTTCAATAATGCTCTTGCCTGCGTCAATGCATGCTCCGGAAACTCCAGATCATAAATAGGTTTTTCGGAAAGGTTCATCAGCAAACCCTCCTTGTAGTTTGCATCATAAGGATCTTCAGACCAACCCACATAGCCATTTTCATCGACAGATATCTTGCCCTGAGTCATAAGCTTCATGCCAATGACAGATTCTCTGACTCCTGTAGTGCCTACCTCAGCAGCCTGAATTTTGATAACGTAACTGCATTTGTGAAACGGAATCGTTAGTGAGGCCAGGTAAATGAGCTTATCTTCAGCGTTTTTTATTTTAAAAATCGTTTTGATAGCATTAAAGTCCTTCAATTGCAAAGTGTCTACCTCTACAATCCCTCCATTCTGCTGTGAAAGTTGTTGTCGATAATAGTGTCTTAGCACATTAGCATCGTAGACTGTAGGAATATCGGGTTTTGCATTGAAGAAATTGATCGATAGCACGATCGATTGCTCAGGATTTACCCATTGCCTGATTTGCTCATCGTTGTGAAAATTATTCCAACCAAAATCAGGAATTGTCACATAGTCAATTCGTAGTTTACTGCTTTTGAAGAAATTCATCATCAAAATCAAAAGTAAGCAGAAAATCTACATTGAATCGTCAGCTTTACGGCAAACGGTCATGATGTTTCAGATAATTTTGACAATTGGGTAGTGAGCAACATTTTGCAGGTAGCTTTCATAAAGGATCAATCGAAAACTCAAAGGAGGAACACCTCGTTTCTCACCTTCAACCTCAAACCATCAATTAGTGGAAATTGATCAAAAACTATAAAACTTTATTTTTAGCTGATTACAAAATTTCAATTGATTTTTAGTTATTGTGAGGTAGAATCAAACAACTCTTGTCCTCACAAATATTGCTTGATCAAAAAGAAGAAACTCTAAAAAGCAAAGAACAGATCAGGCAAATCCGTTGCGCAGATGCAGGGGGCGTGGAATGGTTAGCAAGAGATAGCCTGCATCATCGGAAATACCTGATTCTGAACTTTGTGAGTGAAGCCTAAGTACTTTTGAACAGCCTGATAAAGTCGATCAAAATCTTCTGTCTTACAACTTAGCCTTACGAATAATAATCTCGATTAGAAGTAGCAATTCATACGAGTATAATTGATGGTTCTGGTTTACATTTTGTCAATAGTTGTCAGCGTAATGAGTATTCAAAGTTGGTCTTTAATTAGTAATCAATTCAATAAAAATTTAAATAATAAGCTGAGGTAAAGCTCAGTATAAATCTGCTTCAAAGGTTCCTTCAAAAGCCAATTTCCTCTCTACACCTCTCAAGTCCTTATTCTCCTCCCCCTTTCCCCTTCATTATTATGATGTAAAGATACTAAAAATCAATATTAAAAACTAATTTTATTAGCTTTTTTACTAAATATTTTAACTAAATATTTGCCCTATTTATCCAAAAACCATATTCTACTTTTCAGTTGCTAAAAATATTAGTATCAAAGCCATCGATGCTTTTTTGATTCTTTTGCTGCCAGTATTCTTCTATTTGCTCACTGTCCTTCTTTGCTGCCCATTTTCCAAGGGTATCCCTATCAGAACGATAGTCCATCAGCGGAACAGCAAAACCGCAGGATGTCTGTACCATTTTTACATCCATCTCTATTACTTGTCTGGAGCCATTATTGGGAGGAAACAGGTCAATGTATTCGTGGAATTCAGCATCACGTTTGTGAAAGATCCTGGCCTTGCCATAGAGCCTCAAAATCAGGGGGTTTCCTTCAAAAGCGCAGAACATAATTGTCATCCGATCATTTTTCAGTAAATGTGCAGCCGTTTCGTTACCACTTCCAGTTAGGTTTAACCAAACTACCTTATTTTGATCGATCACCCTAAAAGAATCCATCCCTTTGGGTGATAAGTTAACAGAGCCTTCCGCAGCGGCTGTAGCCACAAAAAACAAGTGTTGCCTTGCGATGAATTCCTGATGTGTTTTAGAAATACTGTCGAATTGCTTGCCCATATGTATTAGTGAGTTGTACACTATTACAAACGGTATTTGAGTAGATGAGGTGTTCTTTTGGGGCTAAATTGTTTGAAGAATAAAGAGGCGTCTACCGATTTAAGGCGTGTTTTTTGAGTTGAGGTAATAATTTTATATACAGTTTAATTCATAAATATAAATCGTTAGAGTACAAATAAATGCTTTTCTTAAAACACTTCTTATGAGACTCCTCGGTAAAGAGCTGTTATTCATAGGCTTAAAATCTCCGTAAAGGCGGGCTGGCCTGCCAAAAAACCCGGCAGAGCAGGGCGGCCTGTGCCGTGATTTTTTTGGCTTGACCTTTTTGGTTCGTTTTTGTGTCTAAGACAAAAATGAACATACCAAAGAGTTACAACCGGACTTAAGACAAAGTTGTGTCCTTTTACAAATACAGCCAAAATATGACATTAGACTGATTTTTACCATAAAATATATTCTATCAGGACACTATTAATTACAAATTCATATTGATTTTAAACTTAACCATTACAAAATCGAAATCCTATCAATTCGAAATCTGATATTAAAAGGGCCAAAAATCG
>JBCBHL010000313.1:0-8703 GCA_038525605.1 Bacteroidota bacterium | reverse complement strand
ACTCCCTGGATTTTGTCCATCGCCTGATAGCTATTAGCGAGTGGTGCGAGTAGTTCAACGCCTCGGCCTTCCCCACATCCCAGTTCAAGTAAGTCACCTTTGATATAAGGTTGAGCTGCATAATAGGCTTTCAGCAAACGCTGATGGATAGGATTATCAGAAACCAGTTTGTCCGATGCTATTTCAGTAGTATATACACCCATGCTGTAAAATTAGATAAAAGAGCAAAGAACAAAGACAAAAGCCTTGTAAAAGATGTTAATTGTTATCCATTTTACCTATTTGCTAATGCTGGTTCAGGTGTCCGTTTGAACCTTTTAAAACTGCCGATTTTATTAAACGTCTGCTTAAGCCCTTTAGCTCCTGCCGATGTTTTACCAGCCTTCTAATTGGACACATTTAGTTTGTGTACATGCTTTGATAATATACAAGCTGTTTAAGCGTTTTTAAAATGTAATTTGTGTGTGTATCATTAAACTTAACCAACGATGTTAAACAGAAAAACTATTGTGGCGCTCGCCACGGGAATAGTGTTGCTCAGCCTCAACCTGGCTGACAAAAAAGACTTCTTCGAAAAATATGAACTGACAAAGGAATATGTAAGTATTGATGGAGGAGAGGTAACGATCGGAGAATTGAAAACTACTGTTGAAAGCTTTGTGATTTCCAAAATGGAGGTTTCCAATCGGCAATTCAATGAGTTTTTGACGTATCTGAAGGAGAACGGGCAAACAGAACTTTATGAAAAAGTTAACTTCAAGAATGAACTGTGGAGTGAGATTGGTACGCCTCAAATGGCTGAGCACTACCATGTCTATAAGGGATTTCAGGAATTTCCGGCTGTTAACGTGAGTAGAGAAGGGGCTGAAGCCTATTTACAATGGTTGACAGATGAGTTCAAAAAAGTCAATAAGACGGATAATGAGGTAGTTTTTCGCTTACCTACGAAAGCTGAGTGGATCCGTGCTGCCAGAGGAAACGATCATAATCATACTTATGCTTGGGGTAGTCCCTATCTGAGAAATGCGGAGGGTTTGTATAATTGTAACTTCAAAAGAATTGGCGCTGAAAATATCTATTTCGATGAGGAAACGAATAGTTATCAGGTGCTACAGCAGCAGGATAAACCGGAAGTCTTCATTACCAGCTACGTGGGTGATTACCCCGCTAATCAATTTGGTATTAAAAACCTTAATGGAAATGTGGCAGAGATGGTTGCTGATGAAGATGTGGCGATGGGAGGCTCATGGAATGATACGGGCTATGATGTCAGAATTGAAAGCACCAGAAAATTTGAAAAGGCCTCTCCTTTTGTAGGTTTCCGGCCTGTGATGGTAGTGAAATCAGTTAAGAAATAAGACACTTTTGGTAGAAATACCTGTTGCCAATGTTGGTGCTTTTTACCAACATTTTAAATGGTGCTTTACTGATTTAAGCATTCGCTTAAACCTTCATATTCCTTCCTTAGCCTCTCGACGAGGACGAGCAGAGGTTGCCTTTCACATATCTAAGTTGATTGAACTAACTAAAGAATCAGTTTAGATCTTTCGAACCTGCAAATGGGTCTAAAACGTCATATTTGCAAATTCAAACTTGCAGCGACTAAAAAAACTTTATTTACTTGTTTCAAATCTGCGGGAAAGAAAAAAACTGTCGATGTTGACATTTCAGATTTGCGGGAGCTAAAACAACTTCTGATTTAGGCATTTCAAAGTTGATCCGTCTAAAAAAACATTTATTTCTTTGTTTCAAATCCGTGGGAAAGAAAGAAACCGTCGATTTGGGCATTTCAGAATTGCGTGGGCTAAAAAAACTCTTGATTTAGGCATTTCAAAGTTGTTTCAACCAAATAAATAAGTTTTTTACATATTTCAATTTTGTAACAACTTACAAAAGTTATTTTATCAAACTTGTTTAGGCATCCAGTTAAACTTTCAGCATTCTAGGAGGAGTATAAAAAGAGGTCTTAAACAAAGAGTAGCTTATTCCGAAATTGACCAGTGATCATCTTTACTTAAGATTCCTTCATCGACAGGCTGGGTACATGTACAGTCATAACTTTTCTGTCTCTTCGGAATGACGAAAACCCATCGTGGTGTGAGATTTTGTTGGGGGATAATCTAATTCATAATTACGAATTACCCCTCTGCCTCACCACTTCATAGGTGATCACAGCGGTAGCAACTGATACATTCAGTGAATCGATCTGGCCGTTCATTGGGATTTTGACTGCTCCGTCGCATAGCTTCAGGTAAGCAGGGGATACCCCGTCTTCCTCAGAACCCATGATGATGGCAATAGGGCCGCTCATGTTTTCTTCATAGACTACTTCAGAAGATTTTTCAGTGCAGGCAAAAACTTTCAACCCGCTTTCTTTCAGTTGCATGATCGCATCTTTCAGGTTGTTTTCTCGACAAACTGATAGGTAATTAAGTGCTCCGGCAGATGTTTTCATAGCATCAGACCCTATTTGTGCTGCTCCTTTGGTTGGTACGACAATGGCATGAACACCAGCGCACTCAGCTGTCCTTGCGATAGCTCCAAAATTTCTCACATCTGTAATTCTGTCGAGTATGAGGATGAAAGGATCTTCTCCTTTTTCGAAGGCATTCATCACCACATTTTCCAGAGAAACGAAATCAACGGGAGAGATGAAACCAATAGCCCCCTGGTGATTTTTCATGGTGATCCTATTCAGTTTTTCAACAGGCACTTTGGCATTAGGGATATCTCTTTCGGCAATGAGTTGATACAATTCTTTGATGAGTGGATTGGTCAATCCTCTTTGGGTAAAGACTTTGTCAATTGTTTTTCCCGATTTAATGGTTTCGATCAGTGCCCTGATGCCAAATACCATTTCTGAATCATGCTTTTTCGGACTTTTTCTTTTGATGTTCATTGCCATGTTGCAAAGTAACAGGAATAATGGCTAAATAGGAATGATTGGAAGGGGGAATGATTTTTTTGAATCTACTGAATTACAAGGATGAGAAAAAGTAAACCCATCCGCCAATTAACGGATGGGATTAAATGAATTGTTGATTCAATTTAGAAAAGCAAGATGTTTTTTGAAATATCTAATTATTATAATGCCTTTCAAACCTTACTTCCCTTGACACGCCCACTGAGGTTTTATCTCTTACTTTAGTTGATAAATTTCTTTCGTTTAACCTTCTATTTCTAGTCCCACCACCAGCATTTTTAATAAAGTCAATTGTACTATTGACTAATTTATTTGCAGCTCCGTCAGCAGCATCATTAGCTATTTCTGTTAGTTTAGTTTTTCTATCTAAACTCTTTGTACGACTATTAATCTCATTTTTCAAATCTGTTACCGCCTGTTTACGGCTGTTTCTTGCGTTTGGCCCTGATAGCCTTTCAGCTCTATCAAGCTTTCTATTAAGCATCGGAAGGTTATCATCGCTAGGGTTTTTAAGAATCTTAATTTCTCCTAAAGACTCACCAACTATTTTTCCTGTTACTATATTGTCTACCATTTTCTTAGCATCTAGCTCTCCAGTCTCATGTATTTGAGTTACTGCCTCTTCTCCCATATCTAATGTTAATTCAATTGCAGCTTTACCAAAATTTGTTGTAGTTTTTATACTACTTAGCCCGGCAGAAGCGGATCCAAATACTCCTGAAATAACGATCTTACCAGGATCACTCGGTTTCCATGCCTCAAGACCAGATTTTCCTTCTCCATAATTTGTTACAACTTGAGAAACATATTCAATTGCAGCACCTATTATAAAACCAATACACCAAGGACAATTCCCATCCGGATCATTATAGTAAACTGGATTGTTCCACCCATACTGATAAGGAGACTTGTCGATCTGTTCTGGTTGATCGGATAGAGCATCGACAACAAACCACCTACCTAAAGAAGGATCGTAATTACGCGCAGTGATGTCAATCCATCCGATACCCAGCTCATTTTGCTCTTCTTTGTTACCGAACCCATACCGATGATTTCTACCGACTATCGAATTGTTATAACCCTGATGCTTCAAGCCAAACGGATAGTAATTACTCTCTTTAGCAATGTCTACCGTTCCTGCTGCTTCGTTGTAGAAGAAGGTCAGTCTGTTGTTGTCCAGATGATCTCTGTATTGATAAAAATACTGATAAGTGGTAGGTGCATTGGGTACTGTTACCGGCTCAATGTAGCCTTCGGGCATGGAGATAAACTGTAACCGGTCATTTTCATACTGGAAGTTCAGTGCATAATCTGTCGTATTCGCAAAACCTCCCTCAGTGACTACCTTTCTTTGCTTAATACCCGCTGCATCATAGACATAGTCGATAGTGCCCTGGCTGGTAGCAACTCTTGTTGGAAGATTCAGGTGGTTGTATTCAATGTCGTCAATGCCTTTGTTCAGGTCCTGAATCATATTGCCATTGATATCATAGGAATAATCATTTCCAACAGTGTTACCGTCTTCAAACCCTTCGCCATTGTGTGCGGTAACGACGTCTTCCACTCGCATCAATCGGTTGCCATCGTCATAGATATAAGTAAGGGTAATCAACTACTGCCGACTGACCATACCGCTGCAGCCTGGTAATGTTACCGTTTTTGTCATAATTGACACTACCTAGGTGATAGCCCGTATGAATAATGAGGTTGTCTCCCAGTAACTTCGTACCCATCGTAATTCTGTTCAGCGCATCATATCGGTAGCTATAGCCTCTTTTTTCTGCAGTAACCCCTGTGGTAGGATCTGTACTGGCTGTTCGCCAGATAGTCTGGGAGATATTGCCATTGAAAAGGTTTTCATATTGCTGCAGGCCTTCCTGCTGATTGTAGTTGATTTTGAAACCGAACAGGTCAGCGCCCAAATTGTCTACCTCATTTATCTGTCTCAGCCAGCCTCGCACATTGTATTCATAGTCGATATCCTGCAATCTGCTCTGGCTTACTTTTCCGCCTACTCCTTTTTGAATCAATTGTCCCTGCTCATCATAGGTATTGGATACAATGACTTCCTGTTCCTGGTTGTTGATGCTTTGCTTGTGCGTCAACAGCCTGCTGGCGTGATCGTAGGTGAAATAGTCATTGGTTGTAGTGACCGTGCTTCCTTTGATGTGCATGGACATGGTTCTTTCAATGTTCCCAACAAAATTAAGTTTGTTGAGTACCCAGTCCTGGGTTTTGAGGTAGTCATTTTTGTTGTGAGTTTCCCATGCCCGACCTTTTTCATCATAATAGGTAGCCGCTGTTATCCAGTCATTAGTTCCCAGTACTCTCACTCTGGAAACAGTTGGTAACCCTTTGATCGCCAGTGATATCACCATTCCCTCCCAGGGAGCTGTGCCATTGATCGGGTTGAAAGTAATCTGATCACCAATGTTGTAATTATCATAGTAATCTGCTGTCAGTACTTCTACGGTACCCCAAACATTTGGGAATACAGAATTAGTGTAGTAAAGTGGTGTGCCTGTACTGTTAGTGAATTTTCTGGCCTCATACAGATTTTGGCTTTGACTGGCAATTTGCTGCATTTCGGCTCTGTTTAATGAACTTAAGTAAAGACCCGTATAAGCCACTCTGCTGAACACATCATATTTGGTGAAAAGCCATTTGTTATTGCTTTTCATATTAGCATCCTGTGTAAGTGTAGGACGATCTAATACATCATAAATAATGTATTCCCAACCTTTACCGGGGACTTTCTTTTCTACTAACCTGTTTCTATGGTCGTACTTGTACTGATAGCCCAGATCATTCAGAATCTCTTGCGTGATAGTCGCTTGCCCAGATGCATTCGGCGACAGGACATAAGTAAGGTTGCCATAGTAATCGTAGATGTAGTAAGTGTTTAGCGTATCGTTTGCCTCAAAATTTCTTTTGAGAATGGTGCGACCAAGTTTGTCAGTGTATACTTCAGTAGTATGTTCACTTTCATAAGTCTGTCCCGGGACCCAGTTTTCATCTTTGGTAATGGATTTGTACAATTCTCCGCCTGCATATTCACCTGTTTCTGTTAGGGCAATATTCAATGGGTCATTGTTAAGGTTTTCTACTCTGAAGACTCGGATTTTGTCAGCGACTTTGTTGGTTTGATAGATCGATTTGATCGAGTGATCATTCACTCCTGTGTTAGTAAGTGACCAGGCACTACCCGGTGCACCTTGCCTGAAGACTCTGCTAAGCGGAGAGGCCTCCAGTTCACTTTCACTGTAAGGATTGATATTTCCAGTTGTAAAATCACCAGGATATTTGTTGAGGTAATAGTTGTCAATTACCGTGGTGATCGCTTGATTATCCCTGTATGCAAGAGAAGACACTCCCGGTGTTTGTCCACCATTGACATAAGGCAGATATTCTTTTGTTTGTCTGCCCCATTGGTCATATTCAAATGGAGTAATGACATCTTGCTGCTGACCTCCGGCTCTGCCTGCTATTGTCTGAATAGTTCTTCCCAGACCGTCGAAGTAGCTCATTGTTTCCAGTTTGTCTGTTGGCTGGGCAACCGATCCCGTTGTTGTTTCAGTCTGGAAAATGGTGCTTTTGATGTAATTGTAGAGGTTGTCATTAGTATTCCGGTTGAAATATTCATTGGCACTAACGATATTTTGATATGCATCTTTTACGAATTTCAGCCTGTAGAAATCATCATAGGTGAAGTAATTCCAATAGCCCCTTGGGTCCGAATTACTGGTTACGCCTACCATAGGATCGTAGGTAAATGTTGATACCATCGAACTGAAAAAGGTATTGTATAATGCAGTCAGTTTAGATCTCAGTGCAGCCTCTGTAGCAGCAGTTGTATCATTGTCAGATGCCTCTATTACTTCTCCGATCAATGCCAGATTACTTGCAGAGAGCAGATTGTAAGACACATTCTCCATTTTGGCCAGAGGATACATGCCGTGGTAGCCCCATATATAGCTGATCCGTGTTCCGCTTGTCTGAGAAACCTCTAGAGGATTCCCTAAAGTATCATATTCATGGTAGGTAATTCTGGACTCTTCGATAGTGCCTTGTTTAGAAGTTTTGATCTCTGATAGCTTGAATAAATCAGGATGAAACTCTCTGAAAACCTGCTTAACGCTACCTGTCAACTGGCCATTTCTGTAGTTTTTTGTGAGTACAGGCGACTCAATCTGATTGCTCAGATTCATCTGATTGAATACTGAGCTTTCAGCCGAGGTAAATTCGCTACCGGGTAAAATGAATGGATAGAAATAATCCTGACGATAAGTATTTAACTGACCTCCTTCATTAAACTCCACAGTCTTGCTGCTGATTCTCTGCTTGTAGTTATATTCGTAGTAAGTGGTAGAAGAAGTTTCTGTAGTTCCACCGTTATTATAAAAATATTCAGTAGTAGTTTCAGATTTTGGCAATAAGGCCCCTTTGTAAAATTTTCTCCAGTCAGTCCCGATGTCCCCGTTAGAATGGCATGTACCAACTGAGGGTTCGTAATCAGTATTCAAGTTTCCGGTAACTATCCCGACACCTGCGACATAGTTATCAAAAGTGTTGTAAAATTGATCCCACGGGCAGTCTCCGACTTTTGTTTCAAAAGCGAAAATTACTGAGTCTACAACTTTAGTAATGTCATGATAGTCATATTCCTTTTTGACCAGTAATTCCTGTGCTTCATTGAAGATTTCCTGTTGAAGCAGTACTCCTCTTTTATAGTCTACATCCGCTACCGGTAAGAATGGATAATTGCTGGTGAGAGAATTTTGTAATTGAACATCTCTGGGTGAGATAAAGGTATTGAGTTCTCCACCCAGACCATCTTCTGTCACATATACTTTTTTGTATCCTATGTAGTTACCTTTTACTAGAGGAGTGAGTACCTCACTGATGTCTCTGGTAATCCGGTACTGCACATTTTGTGGGGCTCTGATATTAGTGGTTACAGCTCTGCCGGGGCTTGTTGAGGTAATAAAAGGATGATCTTTTCCTTTGGTGTAAGTTCTACTGTTCCAGTCCAGCTCATGCGAACCACTCGACATGAAATCGTATACTGAGCCCAAAGACCCTGATCCTGCCTGGTGATTTTCATTGTAGTTGTATTTGCGTCTTTTTTGGATAGCACCTTTATCGCTAAAAGCAATTTCTTTGATTCTGATTCCGCCTCCGTATTTCACCAGTGTGTTCAATTGGAAGGTGCGGTACTTTAGGGCTGTTTGAATCCGAAGCGTCACATCAGGTCCGAAAATTGCCGGCTGAAAGTTTCTTAACTCCAGAAAATACCAGCCAGCCCCTACGGTGTGACTTGAGGTAGCATCAAGAAAATCATAACTTAAGTTACTCGCGTGATAGTCAAAGTCGTTGACGTTGTGATTGATGTATTGAACCGGTTGTCCTGCAGGTATTGGCGGGGGTGTAACGCCCGGTCTGGGGGTAGCTTTTGATAAAAGCAAACCATGAGTTGTTAAATCCACTCCTGGTCCCTCTTGCAGAATATCATAACCCATATCGATCAGGTGAGGGCTGTCGACATAGACTAAATACCTCTGTGAAGTACTATTAGCCTGGTTGGTGACTAAGGTAACCGACCCAAGAGACTGAATAATCCAGTTCTCAGGAATAGAGTATCTGTCAACTGTCAATGCCCCCTGGAAACTGTATGAATTACTTTCGAAAACAAACTCTTTTTTGCCTCCGGTTGGATATTGAATTGATTGAAGTACTCCAGTGGTTACATGGGCAGTATATACACCTCAGTTAGTGCTGTA
>JBCBHL010000312.1:0-8774 GCA_038525605.1 Bacteroidota bacterium | reverse complement strand
AACAAAAACTGGATTCCAAAGATAGGTGAGATTTCTGCTGAAAAATCTACTTTTTACGGAGTTGGTGCAGGTCATCTACCTGGAGAAAACGGAGTAATTAGCCTCTTGAAAAAAGCCGGCTATCAGGTAACTCCAGTCAAATAGTAACACGATATGCTCATTTGCCGATGAGGGCTAATTGCTTCAAATCGGCAAAAGACATTTTGATGGACAACCTGGAAATTAGCATAGGACATTGGATCAGATTTCATATCTTCAATGAAAATACATTGGCTAATTATGAAATTTTTTATCCTGGTAAGTCTCTTTTTCCTTCTACTGTCATACTCCTGCCAGCAAAAAAATCATAAACAACATAAAACAATCGTTTCCCAAAACGAAATACCCAACATAACCAGGTGTGAAGGAAAATCAGCAGGCAAAGCACAGGAATCTGAATAAAAAATGGGATCGACACTAGAGTATCGATCCCATCTTCTAATAACTCCTTTATTTGGAATTATCCAATTTCTATTTCTACTCCATCGGATAACGGTTTACCTATGCAAGTAAGCACATATCCTTCATCCAGTTCCTGCTGAGACAAACCATCCGCATCTTCTATCGATACTTTTCCGGAATTACATTTTCCTCTGCATGCAGTACACAACCCGGACTGACAAGAGTACGGCATATCGATATCAGCCTCCAAACCCGCATCGAGTATAGATTTTCCGGCAGGAACATTAAATTCGTAAGGATCACCATCAATGATGACTTTCACACTACGTTCCTGTTCGGTTCCCGCCTCACCACCTTCAGCCATGATTGAGTCAGGAGAGGTTTTACCAGCTACAAAGCTTTCCCTGTATCTGTACTCCAATGGCACTTCCATTTCATTGAGTGTATCAAACACTATATCCATTAGTGGCTGAGGACCACAAGTGAAATACTCTGTTTTTTTCGGATCGTGTTTTGGCAACCCTGCAAATATACCTTTGAGCTTATCGTTCGTCAGAAATCCTGTAGGTCCATCCCACTCACCATTAGGTTTATCCAGCGTGTGGATCAAATTAAATCTTCCTTTTTGTTCTTTGACAAGACTCGCAAGCTGATCTTTAAAGATCACGGAATCCTCGTTTCTGTTGGCATATACCAAAGAGACGATCGATTTAGGCTCTCGTGCTAATGTAGCTTTGATGATCGAATACAGTGGAGTGATTCCACTACCCCCGCCAATCAAAATCAAGTGACGTTGGTTTTCTACCTGATATTCTGTGGTAAACATTCCCATCGGCTCCATAATTTCTACAGAGTCACCGACCTTCAATTGATCGTTGATGTAGTTGGAAACGATACCACCTTGTACACGCTTTACGGTAACGGCAGGGTTTTCATCTACACCAGGGGTGGTACAAAGTGAATAAGCCCTTCTTACTTTCTTACCATCGATGGTAAAAATAACCGTTATAAACTGACCAGGCAGGTAATTAAAAGTAGTTTCCGGTTTTTCAAAAACTACATTTACTGCATCGTTTGTCACTTTCACAATGTCTTTTACAATCAATTGTAAATAACGATTGTCTTTTTGAGTGCTATTGTCACTCTTATTTTTATCTTTTTTCTTAAATAATCCAAATACCATTGTTATGCCTTTATCCTCCCTAATAATGATTTGTTATTGAAAAAAGTTTAACAAATTCACTTATTGATATAGATTTAATCAAATAACTCCCAAAGGTAGGACAGTATTCTTTATTTTTGCGCCTTCTAACAAAAAAACCTATGGATTTAAACGCTCTAACTGCTATTTCACCAGTAGATGGAAGATACAGAAGCAAGGTTGAAAACCTGGCCGAATATTATTCCGAATTCGGACTTATCAAATACCGTGTAAAAGTAGAGATACTCTACTTTATCGCGTTATGTGAAAAACCATTGCCACAGCTGCAAGGCGTTGAAAAATTGCTTTTTGATCAACTCAAAGGCATTTATGAGAACTTTTCAATGGAAGATGCTCAGAAAATTAAAGAGATTGAAAAAACCACAAACCACGACGTAAAGGCGGTAGAGTACTTTATCAAAGAAAAGTTTGACTTATTGAGGCTTTCAGAATACAAAGAATTTATTCATTTCGGTCTCACCTCGCAAGACATTAATAATACCTCAATTCCGATGCTACTGAAGGATTCTCTGGTTTACGAGGTATATCCATTATTGGACAAGCTCATCAAACTAATTTTTGACAAAGCAGAAGAATGGAAAAACATTCCAATGTTGGCCAAAACTCACGGTCAGCCTGCCTCTCCGACCCGACTGGGAAAAGAAATCAGGGTTTTTCACGAGCGTTTAGTTCAGCAGACCGACAGATCTGAAACTATTCCATATGCTGCAAAATTTGGTGGAGCCACAGGAAATTTCAACGCTCATCATGTAGCATACCCGGATACTGACTGGCATTCTTTCGGAAACAAGTTCGTAGAATCCTACCTGGGACTAACGAGAAGTAGGCCTACTACTCAAATAGAGCATTATGATCACCTGGCTGCCCTGTTCGATTCATTGAAGAGAATCAACACTATTCTGTTAGATTTCAGCAAAGATATCTGGCAATATGTGGCAATGAACTACTTCAAACAGAAAATTAACAAAAACGAAGTAGGCTCATCTGCTATGCCGCATAAGGTAAACCCAATTGATTTCGAAAATGCCGAAGGTAATCTGGGAATTGCTAACGCATTATATATTCACATGGGTTCAAAACTGCCAATATCTAGGCTGCAGCGGGATCTCACTGACAGCACCGTACTCCGAAATGTTGGTGTTCCAATTTCGCATACCGTTATCGCGCTTCACTCACTCATTAAAGGAATTGGCAAATTACAGGTGAATGAAGAGGTCATCAAACAGGATCTTGAAGCTAACTGGGCAGTGGTGGCCGAGGCTATTCAAACGGTTCTGAGAAGGGAAGCTTATCCGGAACCTTACGAAGCGTTGAAAGCTCTAACCAGAACTGGTGAAGCAATTACCGAGTCTTCTATCAAAAACTTCATAGGAAGTCTGGATGTGAGTGATGAGATCAAGGCTGAATTAAATGGTATAACACCTTTTAATTTCGTGGGCCAATAGTGTCTCAACTGTGATTCTAAAGTGCTGCTAATTGTCAAATTACTGACGTTTGATCTTAGAGAGACAACCTAAAAGCAACACTTAAAGTTACATATACCAAAAGGACACGACTATGAGTACATTAAAAACAACAATGATAGATCAGGAAAGATTAGAAAAAGCTTTCACCTATAATAACTACCGTGAGCTAATGCAGGAACTGGTTGATTCTAAAGGAACAACCGGCCCAAACAAAAGCGAGGACATGGCGTACTACACTGAGTTAAATCATCAGCGAATGAAGCGACTTGATAAAACAGTGAAGATTACGGATTCTCTGGAAAAAGTAATTGCAAAAATTGATAGACCACAAACATGGGTGGTACTTACGGAATCATGGTGTGGTGATGCTGCTCAGAATGTGCCTGTTGTCGAGAAACTGGCTTCATTGAATAGCAACATTGAACTTCGCTTGTTTCTGAGAGATGAAAACCTGGATATCATGGACAACTACCTGACGAATGGTGGTCGATCTATTCCAAAACTGATCATCTTTGATAAAGATAGTGAAGAGGAATTGGGCACTTGGGGTCCGAGACCGGCAATACTTCAGGAAATATATGACGAATGGAGAAACTCCACTGATAAAGTGCCGTACAAAGAATTTAACGTAACACTTCAGAAATGGTATGCAAAAGATAAATCTCTTGCCATGCAGGCGGAGTTGGAAACATTGATTTCCTCAATGCATTGAAACAAATCAGGAGTGAGGTACTGAAAAGGTATTTTACTCTTTTTTTCCTGCCAGCAAATACAAAACGGCCATTCTTACTGCGACTCCATTTTCTACCTGATCGAGAATAATAGAATGTTCGGAATCAGCTACATCACTGGTTAGCTCTACTCCTCTGTTGATAGGTCCCGGATGCATGATCGTGATCTCCTTACTCAAAGAATCCAACAATTCTTTATTGATGCCATAATACAAGGAATATTCCCTCAGTGACGGGAAATATTTGATCTGCTGACGTTCCAGCTGAATTCTCAAAACGTTGGCTATATCGCACCATTCAAGGGCTTTTCGAACGTCCAGTTCTACAGTAACGCCAAGTTCTTCGATGTATCTGGGCAGCAGCGTGATAGGTCCGCAAACTTTGACTTCAGCTCCCAGTTTCTGAAGCGCAAAAATATTGGATAAGGCGACCCTGGAATGCAGTATATCCCCGACAATAACCACCTTCTTACCTTCCAACGATCCGAATTTATGATAGATCGAAAATGTATCCAGCAATGCCTGCGTTGGATGCTCATGTGTGCCGTCACCTGCATTTACAATATTCGCATTGATGTGTTTTGCCAGAAAATGAGGTGCACCCGGACTGCTGTGCCGCATGACAATCATATCCACCTTCATGGCCAATATATTGTTTACGGTATCCAGTAAAGTCTCTCCCTTTTTCACAGAACTGGAAGAAGAAGAGAAGTTAATTACATCCGCTGAAAGTCGCTTTTCTGCTAACTCAAAAGACAGTCGGGTTCGCGTAGAGTTTTCAAAAAACACATTAGCGATCGTCACATCTCTAAGCGAGGGCACCTTTTTAATTGGCCTGTTAATGATGTCTTTAAAATTATCTGCTGTTTGAAATATCAGGTTGATTTCCTCTGCCGTGAGGTCTTTGATACCTAACAAATGTTTAGAGTTCAGCTGACTCATAATAAATCTTCTCTTTTAACTAGCCAAATTGAATCATCCCCATCCTGCTCTTTTAACTCCACAAGCACCTTTTCATCTTCGTTGGTATTTACCTTTTTACCAATGTAGCTTGCCTCCACAGGAATCTCCCTCGTATACATCCTATCAATTAGCACCAAAAATTCCACTTTCTGAGGTCTGCCAAATGCAATCATCGCATCTAATGCAGCTCGCACAGATCTACCTGTATACAAAACATCATCTATCAGTATGACCTTTTTATGTTCAATGATAAAGGGGACCCTGGTTTCATTGGGCTTAAGCGGTGCGTCGCGCCGTCTGAAATCATCTCTGTAAAAAGTAGTATCTAGATAGCCAAGAGGAATTTCCTGGCCCAGTTGTTCTTTTAAATTACTGGTAATTCTTTCAGCGAGGTAGATACCGCGGGGTTGCATACCCAAAATGACCGAATCGCTGAAATCGCCGTGATTTTCAATAAGCTGCTGACATAACCGGGCTATGGTTATGCTAAGTCTTTCCTGATTTAATAGCAGTCGTCTTTGCATGAGGATATTTCAGGCAAATATAACGACATCAAGGAATTTTATTCAATCAGAACATTTTTTTCGTAGGTGATTTTATTGATGTAGAAAATCTTTCTATTGCCTTTCACATCGGGGTTTTCAGAATTTTTGATTCGCTGTTTGCCATAGGCAAAGAGCGTTTCACCATACCAATCTTCGAGTCCTTCCATGCGCTTGTCGGTGGATTTTGCTTTATCTGCCTCATAAGTAAGTTTTACAGGGTTGATAGTTTTTCCCTCAACTATTTTTTCATGGTCAATCACTTTTGATTTAATCAAGTTGTTGTAGAGATAAATCAAAATTGTTTTCTTACTCTCTTTATCCACTTTTACTTTCACATATTCTTTCAGATATGGAGTCAATACATCATTGATCTCAAAGCTGTTATCCCAGATAATATTACCTGCTTTATCAAATGCTACCACCACTGCGTGTGTGTATTTATAGCCAAGAAAGTAGGGATTGTAGTTGACAGGTACCTGACTACCGAAACCACCAAAGTTGTTGGCATACCCCGCGTTATTGAAGTTTCCGGAGCTACTCCTGTATCTTGGATAGTATGCCTCTCCTATCATGACATACTGGCCGTCTTGCTCTATGATGTCGTGGATGGCTAGTCTGTAATTAAACCTGATCCTTTTGCCATTTTCTTTCCTCCTCCTGATTCGCTGTTTGACCCGTTTCTCTCGTCTATCTGACATGTGCACGAAAAAATTTTCCAGGTCACCATAATTGTGAAAGAGAATAGATTCCTGAATTCCATTCTTCATTCTTGCGAGGTAAAGCCCCCTCGAATAATCATTTCTTTTAATAGAATACGTCCCTGCAATGTATTGATAGCCCGAAAGAAAAGAGGTAGAGGCGGCGTCAAGCAGACTCTTTTCGGGCCCGGGATTTATGAGCCGGTCCTGTATAGGGGTACCATCAGCCGTAAACGACTTGATCGTCACTGAACTATGTTTGCTTGGCAGCCGCTCAGTCATTATTACTGAAAAGATATTGAGTTTATCATTGGGCACCAGGTCAAGAATAGTCGCAAAATTATTGTAAACTCCTGAAAGCACTTTCGGCAAGCGATCTTCCATATTGAAGGTCATAATCACCGGTTTATAAAATGCATAACCTCCGAAAATGATGGTATTGCCCATGATCTCAAAAAACTCCAGGTCAATTGGAAAAACTGTGTTGATGTTGAAAGTAGTTGTATCGTTATCGACTGCATTGATTCTAAAAACTGTCAATTCCTCCTGACGATATTGCTGTCTGCCAAACAACAGATAATAGTTTTGCCTGTTATATTCATATCCTTTCAGATAGGTCCCTGCGTCAGCATATAAAGTTTGTTTCCAGGTTGCATTAAGAGCCGTATCAATGGTTGTAAGCTCCCAAAGTTCTCCGATTGTCCTGTAATCATTAGGTTGACTTATTACCATGAGACCATTTTCACCCCCCGGAATCACATTGAAGCTGTGTTCATCATTCATCACTTCCATTTCGAGCCTTTGTGTCTGACGAATAAAGGAAGAGGTATCTTTTTCCTGCGCAATGGCAAAGTATGAAACTACAAAAAATAAACACACTGTGATAAAATATTTCATAACATTCGGGTTTTGATCTTGGTAAATAAGTGATCAATTAAGTTGGTTAGAAGCACAGGTCTTCAAATATTATAACTTGATCAGCTTGTAAAAGTTTACCAGGTTACCTTGATTGAAGCCTATTTGTCTTCTGATATATATTATTAAAAACCGAAATACACCTTCCCCTTAAGATTCCTCTGATAATTGGATAACAATATCATATTCTTCCCTTTTCACGGGCTGCACAGAAAGCCTTGAGTTTTTCAGCAACACCATTTCCGACAATCTTTCATCAGCTTTGATCTGCTGTAGGGATACCGGATTTTTTAATTTCACCTTCGGTATCAGGTCTACTACCACCCAACGGTCGTCATCGGTTGTCGGTTCCTGATAATAGTCAGAAACCACCTCAGCTACTCCCACCACTTCTTTGGATTTAACACTGTGGTAAAACAAAGCCAGGTCTCCGGGCTTCATTTCTTTCATAAAATTCCTGGCCTGGTAGTTTCTAACGCCATCCCAGTGGTCTTTTCCCAACCCCACAAAGTCATCCCAGGAATAAGTATTCGGTTCAGATTTTATTAGCCAATAATTCATATCATTTAAATTTACCAAGTGCTTTATTTGTGATAAATATGGATTAAAAAAATTTCAGGATGAATCTCATTCGTTTTTGTTTAATCCTATTATTTTCATAACCACTAATTTCTCAATAAATGGGAACAATAAAATTGAACTATTTATTGAACCAGTAGTAGTTTATACATCATGCATCAGCAAAATGATGCTGGAGTATCAATCATTATAAAGATAATGATCATCTGCGCGATATAACCAGATGAATTCTCTAATTTTATAAAAAAACATTGCATTGGAAAATAAACAGATCAGCAAAATATTAAAATTCACCTCTTCCGTAATGGAGTTGCATGGTGAAAATGCCTTTAAAACGAGAGGTTACAGCATTGCATCCTATAAAATCGATCAGCTGACAAACCCGTTGGCAGATTTATCAGCAGAAGAAATCGCTCAAATTGACGGTCTGGGCAAAAGTATGTCTACTAAAATTCGAGAGATCATCGATACTGGTGAGCTACAGGCCTTACAGGAGTTGCTCGACAAGACACCGAGTGGCGTTCTGCAGATGATGGAATTGAAAGGAATTGGCCCAAAAAAAATCCGTGTTGTCTGGACAGAATTAAACATCGAAGACATCGATAGCCTCGAGAAAGCCTGCCTGAATGATGAAATTTCGAAGCTGAAAGGATTTGGCGCTAAAACACAACAAACCATTTTAGATGCGATTGCCTACAGAAGAGCAAATTCGGGTTTATTGCTCTATGCGGAAGCAGAAGCGGTTGCCAATGGATTGATAAACTTGTTATCTGATCATTTTGAAGCCCAAATTTCCGTAACAGGCGAATTGAGAAGGAAGTGTGAAATTGTCAAAGAGATCGCATTATTAGTGGGAACTGAAGAGTCTGCCACTATTGCTAAATTTCTATCATCACTAGATAATGTAACGTATACTGCTGAAAAATCCGGTCCACTTACCTGGAGAGGATTCTTAATAGAGCCCTACGCTGATCTTACAATCAGATTTTGCAGTGAAGCAAACTACACGAATCAATTGCTGATCCAATCAGCCAGTATCGACCACTTAAATTATACGAAAGAGCAAACTCCATTTATTGAGTTATTGAAAAAAGAAACCTTTAGCAAGGAGGAAGATGCTTACCAGGCATTGAATCTTCCATATATTGCTCCGGAGCTAAGAGAACGTATCTTTGAAATTGAGCCGCCAGAGCAAACTAACCTACCCAACCTCAT
>JBCBHL010000311.1:0-8817 GCA_038525605.1 Bacteroidota bacterium | reverse complement strand
CGATTATTCCTGGTATGAGGAAAAAAAGAAATGTACTTGCCAATACTGCAACCAGTGACGGTAAAGGATTGTCAGAGGCATTGTATCATGAATTGAAAAATCACAGATGGGATAGAAAACCTACTTCATGGTCGCAGTAACCTTCTAATCTTATTTATTAGCGAAGGTTTGACTCATCAGATTCATATTGATGCTCAACATTGTGACGGTTAAATCTTGTAGCCAACAATAATTGTGAATTCATCATCATGTATTAAATCATAAATTTTAACCGGGATGCTTTAAGCTAAGTTACATGTTACAATACAGTGTTGATAATCTTAAGTTTTCTTCAAATCCTCATTTTAAAGTTTTTTAACATCAATAATTAGTAAGCCCCGTTGAAAAGTCTTTTCTTGCAGTAGACAAAGGTGAAACTAATCAATGAAAGGAAACTCAATTGGTGAATTTGAAGAACTCGTTCTGCTGGCAGTAGGCATATTAAAAGATGATGCATACAGCCTTTCTATCCTGGAAGAGCTGAAAATCAGAACTGGCAGAAAGGTATTGATCAGCTCCGTTCACAAGGTGCTGAGCAGGCTCGAAACCAAAGGATTGTTGGAATCTCAGATGGGAGGAGCTTCAAAAGAAAGGGGCGGCAGGTCCAAGAAACTATATACGGTTACAGGCTATGGTATCAAAGTACTGTCGGAATCCCATGAGTTGCGAATTGGCATGTGGAATGCTATGAATGAAGCAAACCTGGGACTTGGCTGATGGTCAGTCCACCTAAAATACTGCAGAGCATTCTCAGAAAACTTTGCCGTGACGAATTCCTGGAATCAGTAGAAGGGGATTTGATAGCGCTTTATCACCGAAGACATGAACAAAGAGGGAAACTGTATGCCAGCATTTACTACTTGCTGGATGTGATACAATTTATACAGCCTTTTTTCCTCAGACTTAATTGTAACCACACAAATGCAGATATGTACAAAAGCTACTTTAAAATCATTTTCAGAAATATCCTGAAAAAGAAACTTTTTTCCGGGATCAATCTGTTGGGTATGTCGCTCGCTTTAGGCATTGTTATGGCGACTTTTGCTTTTGTATCTCACGAATCGAGCTACGATAGCTATCATAGCAAGCAGGATCGGATTTATCGGGTTACCTATCGGTACAACAATCAAAATGGCTATGACATTTCTTGGGCGAGAGTGGTACAACCATGGGTAAATGAATTGGAAGAGGTCTTTCCCGAAGTGGAAAAACTGGTGAGGTTTCAATCTTTCCGTCCGAGGAATGTGAAAATCGGAACTAATAAATTCAGGGAAAAATATGCGTTTTCTACCGATGCGACAGTGTTCGATGTATTCGATTTTCAGTTTATATCAGGCGATCCACAAACAGCACTGAAAGAACCTTATTCGGTGGTTTTGACGGAGAGCATCGCTAAAAAGTATTTTGGTGAAAATCAGCCGCTGGGTGAAGCAATTGAAATTTATAATGACCTGGGAGAGCAGGAAACACACAAGGTAACGGCGGTGATCAAAGATCAGCCTTCCAATACACACATGCCTGTGAACTTTCTCAGTACGATCAATAGTCCGGAAGAAAGAGCCGGATGGGCCTATACGTATATCCTGCTTAAAGAAAATGCGAAAATTCAATCAGTAGAGCAACAGATTGATCAGTTCATAGCCGATCGGGTAGAGGAAAATCCTGAGTTTTTGACTTACAGCTTTCAACCACTAACTGATATCCATTTGCATTCGGATTTGAGTCGGGAAATCAAGGCAAATGGCAATTATGATTATTTGCTGATTTTTAGTTTGATCGCTTTGTTTCTACTGGCAATTGCCACGATCAATTTTGCTAATCTCAACACAGTTCAGTTGCTCAATAAAACCCGCGAAATCGGTATTCGAAAAGTAATTGGTGCCAGAAAGGCCAATCTGAAATTTTACATGTATCTGGAAGCATTTGTACTAACGATGATTGGTGCGGTGGTTGGAGCCGTTCTGTTTTGGTTGCTACTTTCACCACTGGAAAACTTCGTTGGTTATCAACTTACTTTCAATCACGGCCTTTTAATTTTGGGACTGCTGGCAGTAGTTGTTTTCGTCAGCTTGCTGGCAGGCGTATATCCTGCACAGGTAATCTCCGGTTTACAGCCAATTTTTGCTTTAAAAGGAAAGCTGAACAAAAGGGTTGGTTCGAAAGGGGCCAAGACTTTTTTGGTGGGACTGCAATTTGCCATTTCAGCAGCGCTGATGTCCGGAACATTGATTTTTCAGAAGCAGTTTCAATACATCCAAAATGCACAACTGGGATATGATCAACAGCAGGTTTTGGCTATTATGGATATTCCCAATGAGGTGAGCGATTCCTATGAAACCCTTAAAACCAAAATTCTGGAAATCCCTGGTGTCGCTGACGTTTCTGCCTCTTTGGAAATCCCAACAAGACCCATCAAAGATCAGGGAATGGTGAGAATTTCTGGCAGGGAGCAGGATGATGACAATCTTCCTTCTGCCGATATTCAGGTAATTGACATCAATGCACTCGAATTGCTGAATATACAGCTGGTAGCAGGAGAGCAATTGCCTCAAAGCATTAAAAATATCAACAAAAAACTGAATGAATCCGAATCAATTGATGATTACATGCAGTCTAACAGAAAGGCCTACTTGCTAAATGAAACCGCCGTTAAGTTGCTAGGCTGGGAAAGTCCGGAGGAGGCATTGGCCAATGAAATTAGCTGGTCGATCGGCAATATCAGACTGGCTCCAGGTCCGGTCGTTGGCGTAGTGAAAGATTTTCATCAGGAGAGTTTTAAAACGACTATTGATCCTCTGGTAATGACTTATGAACCTATCTGGTTGAGACAGGTACTGGTGAAAGTGGATAGTGATAATTATTTCCGGATTGTTGACAGAATCAATCAACAATGGAATGATTTATTTCCCGATATCCCGATGGAGACGGCATTCCTTGATAGTGAGTTTGAAAAACTCTATCAATCGGAGCAAAAGCAGTTTGTATTAATTGCCATCATAACCGTCATTACTGTCTTTATCGCATTCCTCGGTGTATTCGGTCTCATCAGCTTTACCGTGCGTCTGAGACTGCATGAGATGGCTGTTCGAAAGGTATTGGGCGCCAGGTTTATGCAAATCTTCCAGGTACTGGGAAAAGAATACATCTTGCTAAATTTTGTCAGCATGCTGTTGACTGTGCCTGTGGTCTGGTATTTCATGAACGACTGGTTGGAAAACTATGCCTATCACATCGAAATCGGGCCGATTGGCTTTGGCATTTCCATTTTGTCAATCTCACTGATTTTGTTGTCTACCATATATTTTCAGACCAGGAAAGCATCCATCCGTAATCCGGCAGAAATCCTGAGGAACGATTAGTGTTCTTGTGCTATTATTGATCATATCCTACTATATTGTAGGTTAATTGAAGAACACTAAAACTATTAAATGACTGATGAAAAGCTATAAAAAGAGAATTAGCAGCTGCACAAAATTTGCAATCACGAAAAAGCAACAGGAAATACTAAGTACTGTGGGAGGCGATGCAGTGAATCCCTTTGAATGGCCATATGCTAAATTCAATTTTAAAAAGAAGTAAGAACCTTTTTCAACTAAAAATTACAGACAAATTATGAAAAACACAGAAAAGAAGATTTTGGCATTTACGCAATTTGACATTGACGAGGAAAAACAACTATTCATCAAAGGAATGGGGCCGATTAATCCGTCTGAATTTTGGCCGATGGCAAAATTTGGCTATCCGGTAAAATAGTTTGCTAAGCCTTCTACAGATAATTTTATAATGAATAGTGTGAACAATACTGTTCATTCTTTTTTAGTAATTATCTACACTGCGTTTATTCCTTAACAACCGACAATCTGATTTTGCTTATTTTTATCAGATGGATGAAATTGTACAGATCAGCGGTGATTTTATCGAAAAAAACACCAATTATCAGGAGTTGATTGCTAAACTGAAGTATGGTTTTGCTTCCGCTGATGTCATTGTTCCTCAGCGTCATCATCATGATTTTCCAAATCCAAAAACAGGAAAAGACAGTACAATGCTGTTGATGCCTGCGTGGTATTCGGGACAAGATGCCGGTGTAAAGGTGGTTTCGGTCAGTCCGGAAAACCATCAATTCGATCTGCCTGCAGTTCAGGGGTCGTATATTTACATGGATGCCATAACCGGAACTGTCAAAGCAATTCTGGAGGCAAAAAGTTTAACGACGAAGCGCACTGCAGCAGCTTCAGCATTAGCTTCTTCATTCTTATCGCTAAAAGACGCTGCTTCCTTATTAATGATCGGAACTGGTGCACTTTCAACAAACCTGATCAAAGCACATGCAGCTGTAAGACCTATTACGGAGGTATTTGTCTGGGGGCGTAATTTTGAAAAAGCGAAAGCCATTACCAGAGAGTTGAATGGAGAAGCATTTCGGGTTTCAGCGATTGAAACAATTGAAGAGAAAATCTCTGAAGTAGCAATTATTTCATGTGCCACGCTTGCTTATGAGCCGTTGGTTTTAGGTCAATATTTAAAGCCGGGTCAACACATCGATTTGGTGGGAGCCTATAAAAAAGACATGAGAGAAGCCGATGACGATACGATTAGAAAGACTTCTGTATTTCTGGATTCCTATGCCGGAGGCCTGATAGAAAGTGGAGATATTGTGATCCCGATACAGAAAGGAATCCTTTCAAAAGAGGCCATTAAAGCTGATCTGTTTGAATTGTGTTCTGGCAAGCAAAACGGCAGAACTTCAGAAGAAGAAATTACACTTTTTAAATCGGTAGGCCATGCCCTGGAAGATTTGGTGGCCGCTCAGTACTATTTTCAAAATTATCAAAATGCCTAAAAGTACTTATCAGCAAATATTGGATAATCCAATATATCGACCACCCGAAAACTGGTTGCAAATTAAAACGATTGACATGCACACAGGCGGAGAACCACTTCGCGTCATTCTCGATGGCTTTCCAGAGTTAGTGGGAAATTCTGTGTTGGATTATCGCAGATATTGTCAGACCCGCTATGACCATCTGCGAACGGCATTGATGTTTGAACCTCGTGGACATGCTGATATGTATGGCTGTATTTTGACGCCACCCAATGATGATGATGGTGATTTTGGGATAATTTTTCTGCACAACGAAGGATATTCCACCATGTGCGGTCATGCAGTGATCGCTATCACGACGCTTGCTGTAGAGATGAAATGGATAGAGGTAGTGACAGGTGATAATCGGCTTAAAATTGATGCTCCATGCGGGCGGATTAATGCTTTTGCAACGGTGGAAAGTGGTCAGGTGAAGTCTGTACGGTTTCACTGCGTACCGAGTTTTGTAGTGGGACTCGACCGATTTGTGGAAGTACCGAGTCTGGGAAAAGTAGTTTATGACCTGGCCTATGGAGGCGCATTTTACGCTTATGTAGACATGGCTAAAAACAATTTCGATTTTGACCTGACAGCCAACTCATATCGTCAGCTGATAGAAAATGGAATGGCTATCAAACACGCTGTTGCAGCCAAAGATTCTGATATTTTGCATCCGTTTGAGGAAGATTTGAGTTTCCTGTATGGGACAATTTTCATTGATAACACCAAGCAGTCAACTGGAACTGATAGCAGGAATGTTTGCATATTTGCCGATGGCGAAGTGGACCGGTCCCCGACTGGTTCGGGAGTCTCCGGAAGGATGGCGATTCATAAAAAGCGAGGCGAGATTGCTACAAGAGAAACGATGAGTATCGAAAGTATCACGGGTTCGGTTTTTAGAGGATCGGTGGTAGCTGAAGGAGATTATGGGCCTTACCAAGCAGTGATTCCGCAAGTGGAGGGAACAGCGCACATTACAGGCATGCATACTTTTGTAATCGATCCCGATGATCCGGTAAAAGAAGGATTTATTTTGAGGTAGGGTTTTGCTGATGTCTGTTTAGAAATAATGACGATCCTTGTGAATTAATGGATGCTCATGCTGAGAAGGTTGTGTGTCAAGAAGGTATAAAGAATTAACCGAAATTTTTAAAGATTCCAAATTGAAAAAGATAGATTTGATCGTTGGGCTAGTTGCAGGAATCGTGCTACTAGGCTTTAAAATAAAAGTAGATTTTGATTTATTCCCTGAAATCAAAATAGAAGCGATTGGCCTTGTATTGGGCTTTTTGTATCTCTTTCTAGGAAGTACATTACTTTACATTTATTTAATTACTCTTATAATTTTTGATGCAGTAGGGTTGGTTAATTTCAGGAATCAAAAATTCAGGTTAAGACCATTATATGAAGTAAAAAACATCTCTCGAGATATTCTTGCTATATTTCTTATCCTAGGTGGTTTTCAAAGGGCAATAGATCAAGGTTTTAGCAAGTTTATAATCATTTCCATATCACTTAGTTTGTTGATTTTAATATTTGACCAAAAGAATATCCGAAGAACATTCAAAGCAATGATGAATAAGCAAACATCATGACAAATGCTAAAATGAATGTATATGAGTAGTTTTTTCAAAGACATTTGCTATCCTTTGTTTTTAATCAGTCTGGCAAGTGAGTTGCACACTCATTGTAGCTGGATGTCAAGATCAACAACACAGAATGGATACTAGGGGAGTAGTTAAAATTTCATATTTCTACAGCAACTATTTTGGTGGACGCTTCCAAACTGCCGGTGTCAGCTTATTTATTCAACCCGCTGATAAATTTATGTTTATTCCCAAAGTGGAATGGGTTGGAGAATCTTTTGAAGATGCAATTAGGCAAGGGGTGCTAGATGGTTTCAAAGACATTGATTTAGATATTAATCAGGGAATAAGCGTCCAATTAACTGATATAATAAATCATGAAATAGACTCTTCCTGGAAATCATTTTATATGGCGGCAAGAATCGCAATTAGAACTAGAAAGGATATAATAGAGCTTCATAAAAATATTCCTTCCAAATACGAATTTGGACATAGACCAGAAAAAGAATAATTCAGAAGTCTACCAACTTTTCCAACGGAACCACTAAACTGTTCGTGATCTCCAATAAAGAATCGGGTTAACCTAATCATTATCCAACTACTCAATTGACTAAAGCCAATGCCCGTATAAGCATTGGCTTCATAAATCCTTTAATTATCCCCAGCCACCGCCGGATACGGAATTGCAGATATTTTGCTTCTCAGTTAAATTCCCGCAAAGGACTACCTCTGTTCTTGTATTGACACAAGTGAGCCAGGCAGATTGTTCGTCACAACCTTTTACTTCAGTGTGATAAGGGCATGGATAGCTCCAGGGACCATTGCCACCACCTTTTACGGTTTCTTTAAATGTGGCCTCTTCGGCAGTTACAAAACTTTTTACTTTTAGTTCGTCAAGGTTAAGTTTATTCTTCATCTTTTTTAGTGTTTAAGGTTTCTTAAAAACATTTAAGTAGTTAGTGTTACGCGCTTTTGACTATTATTAGAAATCCATCAATTGAAAACTGATTTGGTGACCAGCCTTGTTAAATAGCCGGAAAACCTGATCTGGTTCCCCGGTGTATTTAACTAGTTGGCGGTACCTGCAAATTTCAGATATCGGTGTTGTTGGCTTTCCTATCGTACTTTTCAATAAGAATATTTAAAACTAGGTGCTGCCTACTCAGGAAAAAACATCGAATTAATTTCCGCCGGGGGAGAGGCAATAAGTGCAGCGTTTCAATCAATAAGCGATAGAACGAATTATAGAAAGATTGGAGTTACACTTTGTTCCAGTTAAAGAAACGGGTGAGGAAATTATCTTTCTTTCGGGACGATACTGGAATTTTAGTGCCGTTTTTCAGGTGTATTGTGCCAGACTTATCGTATCTGTCGATAAATCCGAGGTTCACCACAAAAGACTGATGAGGTCTGGTAAAGTGCTTTTCTGAAAGTTTTTCCTCGAATTCTTTCAGAGGTTTGGAGGCAATATGCTTTTTGCCGTTGCTCAGATGAAAAGTAGTATATCCTTTATCTGACTCGCAATACATCAGCTCCTTTAAATCAATTACCTGGAAGGTATCCTGTAATGACAAAATCAGCGTATCCCCCTGATCATTAAGTACCTTCTTAGCGGTGCTAATGCGATTCCTCTGTGCGTCAACAGATAGCTCGCTCACTTTTTTCAATGCTGTTTGCAGGTCTTCTAAATCCACTGGTTTCAGTAAATAGTCCAAAGCCCCGATTTTCAGGGCTCTCAGGGCAAACTCTTCATAAGCGGTAATAAAAATAACTTTAAAACTTAGCTTTTTGGTTTGGTCCAGAAAGTCGAATCCGGAACCGTCATTTAAGTTGATATCCAGAAAAACCAAATCTGGTTTGCAGGCATTTGCTACAATAACCGCCTCTTTCACAGAACCACATTCTCCCAAAACCTGTACATCCGTATCTAAAAATGACAGCATATGGATTAAACCTTTTCTAATGTGTTCCTTGTCTTCTACAATCAGTGCGTTCATTAGTTGGAGTTAGTTTTATATGGAATTATCAGTGAAACCTGCGTGCCCTGCTCTCCGAAAGCAGTTCTGTCTGTCACCTGAATCGAACCTGGAGTATTGAAACTTTTTGATAAGATTTTTAAGCGTTCCGATGTGATGGTAGTGGCCAGGGAATTTTTATGACCTGCCGCTACCTGATGCGTTTGGTTAATCCCAATGCCATTATCAGTAATGGAACATAATAACCTGTCTTCTTTAAATTCGATTGTCACTACTATTTCTTTCTGATCTTTTTGATCTTTAAATGCATGTTCAATAGCATTTTCCACAAAAGGTTGAATCAGCATCGTAG
>JBCBHL010000310.1:0-8839 GCA_038525605.1 Bacteroidota bacterium | reverse complement strand
TTATTATATCGGGGAATGAAGGCAGTTTCTGAAAGCGAACGGGCCTATGGCGGTCTCTTATCGGCCGGACTGAGTTTTGCACTGGTGTTACAGGCGCTCGTTGCAATGGGAGTTGTGGTAGGTTTAGGACCTGTTACGGGATTGCCCCTACCGCTGGTGAGTATGGGAGGAACGTCGCAGCTTTTTACCGGGCTTGCTTTGGGAATCATCATTAGCGTGAGCAGAGGAGAAACTTCCAAAGAGATGGTTGTGAAGCCTAGTGGCAATACGATTAAAGAAGAAGTCATTACCAATTCAATCATTGAAAAAGAGGAAGTGATAGAAGAGGAGGAAGACTCATTGATTGATGATTTAGACAATTTCGATTTTGGTGATCTGGATGATCCAGCAGCTGATGCTGCTTAATTGAGGAATAAAAATTGACGAGTAAAGAAAAGACATATCGCATTATTGTAAGTGGAGGAGGTACAGGAGGACATATCTATCCTGCCATTGCTGTCGCAAACAATTTGAAGCGGACGCTTGATAATTGTCAGATATTGTTTGTGGGTGCAAGAGGCAAAATGGAAATGCAAAAAGTGCCTGAAGCCGGATATAAAATCATTGGTTTGAATATCGCCGGGTTACAACGACGGTTGACAATTAAAAACCTGATGTTTCCGTTTAAAGTAATTGGCAGCATTTTCAAAGCCTTCAAAGTTTTGAAAACCTTCAAACCGGATGCAGTTGTAGGGTTTGGTGGATATGCCAGCGCCCCTATGTTATATGCTGCTTCGCGAAAGGGACTGCCAACAGTCATTCAGGAGCAGAATTCCTATGCAGGGATCACCAACAAAATGCTGGGAAGCCGGGTGAAAAAAGTATGTGTTTCCTACGATGATATGGAACGCTTTTTCCCTCAGGAAAAGGTGGTGATAACCGGTAATCCGGTTCGTAAATCCATCACCGATGTTTCTGCTAAGAAGGAGAAGGGCTGTGAGTATTTTGGGTTAAATCCGGATAAACCTGTGATTTTAGTACTCGGTGGAAGTCTAGGTGCCAGAACCATTAATGAAAGCATTATTGCTGGCTTGGATCAGATAAGAGAAGCTGGTATACAGCTATTATGGCAGTGTGGTAAATTTTATTTCAAAGAGATGCTGGAGCGCTGTCAGGATAAACTGGGAGATGGTCTCATATTAATGGAATTTATTGCTGACATGGATCTTGCATATGCTGTGGGTGATGTGGTGATTTCCAGAGCAGGAGCATTGTCAATATCAGAACTTTGTCTGGTTGGGAAGCCTGTAATATTTGTTCCTTCACCTAATGTAGCTGAAGATCATCAGACAAAAAATGCGATGGCGCTGGTCAGCAAAGGTGCGGCACAGATCATAGCTGATGCCGATGCAAAAGAAAAACTGGTAGACGCAGGAGTCGGCCTGATCGAAGATTCAGAAACCTGCGAAAAACTATCGAAAAACATCAAGCAGTTGGCAAAACCAAATGCTGTAGATGATATAGTAAATGAAATTGTAGAATTGATTGATTAATGAATTTAAAAGATATCCATAGCGTCTATTTTATAGGAATCGGTGGAATAGGTATGTCTGCGATCGCGAGATGGTTCTCGCTTCAGGGCAAGGCTGTTTCCGGCTATGACAGGGTGTCTACTCCTTTGACTAAGTCGTTGGAAAATGAGGGGATACAGATTCATTACGATGATGATATTCAGTTGATTCCCAAAGGAGTGATCAATCAAAAAGAAAAGAGTCTGATAGTTTTTACTCCGGCAATTCCTGACACTCACAAAGAGTATAATTACCTTTTGTCGAATGGCTTTGAGATCATGAAAAGATCGCAGGTACTTGGAGTCATCACGAAGGATCAGTTTACGATAGGAGTTGCCGGAACACATGGTAAAACCACCACTTCGTCTATGGTAGCACATATTTTGCACGAGACAGGATTTGGTTGCAATGCCTTCATCGGAGGTATTATGACCAACTATAATTCAAACCTGATACTTGGAAAGAAAGAAGATGTGGTAGTGGTAGAAGCCGATGAGTTTGACAGATCATTTTTACGGTTGTATCCGGATATGTCTATCGTGACCTCAGTCGATCCTGATCACCTGGATATCTATGGAGATGAAACGGAGATGGTCAGAACTTTCAATGAATATGTAGCAAAAACAGATGAAAAAGGACTGGTACTACTCAACAATAAAATTGAAAGTCAGATTCTACAGGACTCTGTAAAGTCGAAAATGCTGACCTATGGTGTTTCCGATGGGAATATTCAGGTAGAAAACCTGAGAATTGCCGATGGTGTCTTCATGTTCGATTATGTCAGAGAAGACTTCAGACTGGCGGACATCACTTTGATGGTTCCGGGTTTTCATAACATGGAAAATTGTATTGCGGCAATTACGTTGGCATTGGAATTGGGTGTAGAAGGAGAAAAAGTAAGAAATGCAGTAGGTACTTACAGGGGTGTAAAAAGGAGATTCGAATACCTTATCAAAGAAGATGATTTTGTTTTTATTGATGATTATGCACATCATCCCGGTGAAATTAGTGCCTTTATCTCTTCGGTGAGAGCATTGTTTTCAGATAAAAAGATCACAGCGGTATTTCAGCCTCATCTTTATTCCAGGACTAATGATTTTGCTCGGGGTTTTGCCGAAGAATTGAGTAAGGTTGATGAATTGATCTTGCTGGATATCTATCCGGCGAGGGAAGAACCGATCCCCGGAGTAACAAGTAGAATTATATTCGATAAGGTAACACTCGAGAATAAAACGCTTATCCGAAAAGGGGATTTATTGGAAACTCTCAAAGATAGAGAAGTGGAATTACTGGTGACCATTGGCGCAGGAGATATTGATATGGAATTACCAAAACTGAAGGAAATGTATGAGGGAAGGGAGGTAAGAAGTGCTTAAGATGAAAATGCCAAAATTTAAACCGGTTGTTGGAGTCATCATTTTAGGAGTTGTGTTGTTTGTTACAATTGGATTTTCCAGTAAAAAGCAGAACAAAAAGCATATCAACGAGGTGGTGGTGAAAATTGTCAATCAGGGGAATAACTACTTTATCGACAATCTGGAAGTACTCGATTTGATCAATGCTGAAAACACCGATTATGTCTTAGGCCTGAGAGTGGAGCAATTGAACCTGAAGGAGTTGGAGAAAAGAGTGAAAAAGCATCCTTTTGTAAGGGAAGTGGAGGTTTTCAAAGATCTGAAAGGAAACCTGCTGGTAGATGTTATTCAGACCCGACCGATTGCCAGGATATATGATCCCAAGGGACCTGATTTCTACATTGGTGAGCAGGGGCAGATTTTACCAGTTACTGCGAAGCATACAGCAAGGGTACCTTTAGTAGAAATGAAAGATAAGCAAATTCTGAAAGGTAAAAACCTGATGGATACAGACGATGGTCAGAGACTTTTTGATATGATGACATTCATAGATCAGAACAAATTCTGGAATGCGCAGGTGGCTCATCTGTTTGTAGATAGGGATTTCAATGCATCTATGTTGACGCAGGTATCCAAACAAGTAGTGGATTTTGGAGAGATGACAGAATTGGACAAGAAATTTAGAAAATTGAAAGTATTCTATCAAACGATTTTACCTGGAGAAGGATGGAATAGTTACGATAGTGTAAGCATAAAATATACCAAGCAAATAGTAGCAGATTAACCTTATAACCATGCAAGACGATAAAATAATAGTTGGATTAGACATTGGTACCACAAAAATATGTGTTGTGGTAGGTCGTAAAAATGAGTTTGGAAAACTCGAGGTTCTTGGGATGGGAAAAGCTGTTTCAGAAGGTGTGATCCGTGGCATAGTAACGAATATTGATAAAACCGTTCATGCCATTGAAAAAGCTGTCAATGAAGCAAGTGAACAATCCGGGATAGACATCAGAGTCGTAAACGTAGGAATTGCCGGGCAACATATCAAAAGCTCTGTACATCATGGTTCTATCACCAGAAACTCTCTGGATGATGAGATCACTATCGAAGATGTAAACAGACTTTCAAATGACATGTATAGAATTGTGATTCCCCCAGGGAGTGAGATCATTCATGTAATGCCTCAGGATTACATAGTAGATTATGAAGATGGTATCAAAGACCCTGTCGGTATGTCAGGTGTTAAGCTGGAAGCTGATTTTCATATCATTACAGCGCAAACTAATGCTATCAACAACATCAATAAATGTGTAAGGCGTGCAGGCCTGGAGATCGAAAATCTAATCCTTGAGCCGCTGGCTTCCAGTCTGGCGGTGCTGAGTGAAGAAGAGAAAGAGGCTGGTATCTGTTTGGTTGACATAGGTGGTGGTACTACTGATATTGCCATTTTTTATGACAATATCATCAGGCATACAGCTGTCATTCCTTTTGGTGGTAACATCATTACCGCTGATATCAAACAGGGATGTATGGTGATGGAACATCAGGCAGAGTTGCTGAAGACGAAGTTCGGAAGAGCGATTTCGGAAGAGGCTAGTCCTAACGAAATTGTTTCAATCCCCGGACTGAGAAACAGACCTCCTAAGGAAATCTCTGTGAAAAACCTGGCACATATCATTGAGGCCAGATTAGAAGAGATCATCGAGATGGTACATACCGAAATTATTACTTCAGGTTTTGAAAACAAACTCACCGGAGGGATTGTGGTGACGGGGGGTGGCTCTCAAATGGCGAACTTAAAGCAGCTTTTTGAATACATGACAGGACTTGATACCCGAATCGGATATCCTAATGAGCATTTAGGAAAAAGCAAGGTCGATCACATCAAGAGTCCAATGTATGCTACCTCTGTAGGTTTGGTACTGTCCGGGTTCAAAGCACTCGATGAGCGTGAAGAGCGATACAGAGAGGTGAGAAATAGCAAAGCAAGCAATCAAAGCAAGTCGTCGAGAGATAAGCAGGGGCTAAATTTTTTCAAGAACATTCTCGAAAAAACTAAGGGCCTTTTAATTGACGATGATTTCGAAGACGAAAAAGACTATTGAAAACATGAGAAATATTATTGAGCAGATTTCAAATTTCATTTTTCCGATGACGCTGAAGCGACTGGAGTTACTCAGTAAATTTTTATAGAAAGAATAAACTACTTAATTAATAACTAACAAATCAAAAAATACAGAATCATGACAGAATCTATGTATCAATTTGATTTACCCACCCACCATAAGTCCATCATCAAAGTGATTGGTGTTGGGGGAGGTGGTAGCAATGCGGTAAACCACATGTACAACCTTGGAATCAAGGATGTAGAATTTATCATTTGTAATACGGATAGCCAGGCTTTACTGACCAGCCCGGTTCCTAATAAATTACAGATTGGAATTAACCTGACCAGTGGATTAGGCGCTGGTGCAAATCCTGACAGAGGACGTCAGGCCGCTCTGGAGAGCAAAGAAGAAATAAGAGAAATGCTGAGTGATGGCACTCGAATGGTATTTGTAACAGCAGGAATGGGTGGCGGTACCGGAACGGGAGCTGCGCCTGTTATTGCGCAGATTGCCAAAGAACTGGATATTCTCACAGTAGGAATTGTTACTGTGCCTTTTGCTTTCGAAGGAAAGAAAAAAATGGCTCAGGCAGAAGAGGGCGTCAAACAGCTGAAGGCAAGCTGCGATACTGTATTGACTATTCTCAATGACAAGCTGAGAATTATCTTTGGGAACCTGTCGATTAGCAATGCTTTTGCTCAGGCTGATAATGTCCTGACAACTGCCGCGAAAGGAATTGCAGAAATCATCACTGTGCCTGGTTATGTCAATGTGGATTTTGAAGATGTGAAAACCGTCATGAAGGACTCCGGCGCTGCTGTGATGGGAAGTGCTAAGACTTCTGGCGAAAGCAGAGCAAAAAGAGCAGCGGAAGAAGCAATTAATTCACCGTTGCTGAATAATCACAACATCCACGGTGCTCAGAAAATATTGCTATCGATTATATCAGGAGAAGAAGCAGAGCTTCAGATGGACGAGTTGAGTGATATCACTGATTTTATGCAGGAATATGCTGGTGATGAGGCTGAAGTGATCTTCGGTCACGGTGTAGATTCTGAGCTGGGAGATAGTATCCGTGTAACTGTGATTGCTACAGGATTTGATCAGCCCAATGTGAGTGAAGTATATGTAGAAGAGCCAGTTGTTAAAAAAGAACCGGAAATCAACTCACAGGCGATCATTGAGCAGATAAGAAAGGAAGAGGCCGAAAATGAGCTGAAAAGGCAAGCTGAAGCTGCGGAAGAAGAGCCTAAATTCAACAATGATCCACAGACAAAAGTATATGATTTGGAGTCCACTAAACAGATTCCTTTGTTTATAGAAAATGAGCCTCCTTCTTTTAAGGGTAAGACTGATATTATAAAGGAGGACGATGAAGATAACGATGATTTCGATTTCAACGATGATTCCTATTCTTTCGATTTTCAGAGACCTGAAAAAGAAGAAGAGGAAGAACTCGAGTTCGATTTCACAAATGGTCTGGAAGGTGAGTATGATATCATCAATGAGTCTGATGACGCTGAAGATGAGGATATGGATCATATGTTAGATGAGTTGGAAGGTATGGCCCACCCGCCATCGAAAAAGACGCAGCTAATGGAGCAGGCACGTTTGAGAGTGGAGAAGTTGAAAGGCTTGAAGAAGTCGGAATCAATGGATCCTGAAAATTTCAAAGAGAGGTTGGATGTTCCGGCCTATATGAGAAAGAAAGTTAACCTTCAGAAAGTACCACTTTCTTCCGAAAGGAATGTGAGTAAGTATAATCTGAATGACGATAACAACATCATTGGGAACAATAAGTTCCTTCACGATAATGTAGACTAACGACCTAATCGTTGTTATTACATTTTCTGTCATGTAACCCCGACATTTAGTCGGGGTTTTTTCGTTTTGATAGGGATCAGGTGAAATTTATTTCATGAAAAAGTACTGATTATTGCCTTCAATATTTTGAATATCATTACCTTCGCAATCCAAATCATAGTTGCGCACGTGGTGAAACTGGTAGACACGCTGTCTTCAGGTGGCAGTGCCTCCGGGTGTGAAGGTTCGAATCCTTTCGTGCGCACAAATACAACGAGTGGAGTTCTATAGGAACTCCATTTTTTGTTTTTCACAGCTACTAATTCCTCATTTTTATTCCTGCCATCAAATTTGTAGCTTACTACTGAAACTAAAACTTATTATCATGAAAAAAATGAAATTAAAGAATCTTCAGGTAAAGAGCTATGTAACCTCACTAAACAAAGAAGCGGATAATACCATTAAGGGGGGGTATTCAGCAGAGTGTTTTACAACTCTTTGGAATATGCCATCCTTTACATGTGGAGGAGGAGGTGGAGGAGCTAGTAATAGGATGTGTGATTCAGGACAAAAGCAGTAAACATACCTACGATTCCTTTATGATCACTAAGTAAAAGATCGAAATCCTTTCTTACTTACGGGCAAAATCAAAAGGTTGCAAAGAGCTTCTTATGTCTTTGTGTAAAAAAAGGAATGCCTTATTGAAAAGTGCTCTGTCTCGAATAGTTGAGGCAGAGCACTTTTGTTTAATTACCTTACTTCACAGGATTATTGGAAAGTTCAATCATATCTATCAGCCAAAGTGAATGAATAGACGTCTGAAGGATTTCAATCGCCAGCCCTCATTTTTATCCCTGCAAGGAATGACATGATAAAAACGAGCAGCGTTGGCTGCCTCGATCTGCCGGGAGCTTTGGCCGTCGCGCACGGCACAGCTCCCCCTTCGTGAAGAAGTTATAACTTTATACCGCCAATATCAGATTACAAAAGGAGTAAGAATATCTGCTACAATCAACACAAAGATTCTTAATTAAATGATGCTTTCTGACGGGAATCCAGTTAAACCTCAGTTTTCTAATATCAGTGAAGAGTAAAGATGTTATGGCATAAGGCTAATAAAGAACTTACAGTTTTTTAGCCTTAATAATATCAAATGACAGGTTTGTTTTTGAGACAGAGTTGATAAACCTCCCTTCGTCAGCTTAGCTTTATTAGCAGAAAAATTAGGAGGGAGGCTTTCGAAAAATGCTAAATTAGTTCTTTGGTGCTTCCAGTTGACAGAATTTTGAACCGCAGCAATGAGACCAGTAACCTTTTGTGTTAACAGTTGGAGCTCCTCCTTTTACAGTATTTTCGGCACCTTCTTCTAAAGTAGTGATAAAGCTTTTTACTTGTAATTGAGATAATTTACTTTTAATTTTCATAATTGTTTGATCTTAATTTTTCGATTTAAACTATAGAAATCAATTTAAACAATCGATATGAAAAGCTTCTTATTTTAAGCTTGCTAGTTTGTAAGTGGAATACTCCCCAGCTGGAATTTGCTCTTTTCTCAGACTATTTTGCAACATTGACAGGTTTTCTAAATGGTGGCGATGAAGACAGAGTATTTCCTGATGGTTGTTTTATGAGCAAATACAGTAAAAACTGTTGATGATTTGATTGAAGTTACAAGTTTCTTGTAGATGGTAGCTTTGTCGTGAAGAGTATTTGAATATGCTGCTGACTAACTGGGTAGGATACTCTGCCCCTTGAGTAAGAAGCAGAGTTGATTTTTTTTAACAATTCCAGGATACACCGCAGCATAGAGACCAGAATCCTCTGGTAACAACTGTTGGAACTTCACCACCTTTTCCACCCTGAACAGTCTGTTCTTTCTCAGGGTTCAAAGACGTAACAAAACTGCTGATTTTTAGCGTTGAAAGCTTTTCTTTATTTTTCATAGTAATCGTCGTTTAATCATTTATAGTTAACAAAATCAAGATTCGGCTTATGGTCTTACTGCTGTAACACATTCACC
>JBCBHL010000309.1:0-8890 GCA_038525605.1 Bacteroidota bacterium | reverse complement strand
TTCGTTTAAATGCATATTTTACGAAAGAGATTGTCCGGGGTGGAGCCCTTCGTTTCCTCGCAATTCACGACTTTTGATACGACCTCATATGCAGTTAAAACGTAAAACATTTTTCATGGTTTTGGTTTATAAATAATACCTCGTTTAATAAAACAAGAAGTAAAATAAAGGTTATCACGAAAGATTTATTATGCAGGTTTTGAATCAAAGGGTTGGTCAATTTTTATATCTAATTCATAATTAATATCAGCTATCAAAATTTGACCGTTTAAGCATCGAAAATCAATCTATAAGAAACTAAACGTGATAATGTCTAATGCTCTTTTAAAATATTTCCAATCCAACAAGATCATCAACCAATATTGATGGCTTTCTTAGATATTTCATTTTCAGACAGAGATAAAGCAGGCATCTATCAGGTGACATTAATCAATACATCCGATTCTATCTATGAGATATTATTAGTCTTTCTGTTGAATACCAATAATGGAAGATTAGTGTGCAACAACACCTCTTTTGTGATGCTTCTATGGAATAACTTATCAAACAGAGAAGAAGTCATGGTGGTCATCGCTAATAAATCCACCTGATACTCATCAGCAAAGTCATTGATCCCTCCAATCACATCATTGACCACCACCTCTCTGTAGAAAATCTTATCATAATTGGTTTGATCCTTTAGATTCCGTAGCATCTCGAGACTCCACTGTTTCGTATCTTCGAAATTATCAACGTGTAAAAGAATAACTTCAGCATCGTATAGTTTGGCAAATTGTACGAGATAATCGATGATTGGTGCTTCTTCATGCTTGAGATCAGTAGCGTAAACAATCTTTTTAATCTGTCTATATTGAGCCTGTTCAGGAATTGCCAGAACAGGACAATAAGACTTTTGCACAATTGATTTGGTCATACTACTCATGAAAAGCCCTCTGTCAGCTGTTACTCCCTTTGTACCCATCACCACCAGGTCGAGCTCATTCTCCTTCGCAACATCAAGAATCACATCCTCTGCCTCACCAGATTTTGCACTTTTAGAGATTTCATATGACGCATCATCCTCATTCTCCAACAACTCATCCATCTTCGATAAGGCTTCTCGCTGCATGTCTTTTGCTATACTTTCCATCGTCTCATATTCGTCGATCACCACTTGCAGAGGAGCTGCAATAGGCACATCATATACGTGTAGTAGCGCTAACTCACCTCCACTCTTTTCTGTAATTCCTTTCGCATGTTCAAATGCATTACTTGCGTTCTCAGAAAAATCTGTTGGAAATAATATCTTTTTTATCGGTCTCATAACTGCTGTTTTTTTTGATCAATTTAGGAGGTCGGAGCAGTTATTGTTATGAGATTGGTCTCGTTAAATGATGATTTTTATCAAACGGTTTTCAGTTACCATACCAATTAATCGGAAAGCACAAATATCTGGCAATGGTTAAATCAGGATTTTAATATGTATCTCATTGACCTGATGTAAGGAGGATCGTCACTCAATGCTGATCATCAGAATACATATCAATTGCAATTGAAAAAATTCCTCTTGAGTAACTTGACTGTAGAAAAAAAATAGCATCGGGATTGCTCTCGATGCTATGCAACTCTTAATTTAAAATGCTTCCATTAAACATCCCGAAAAGAAGCGAGTAACTATCTGGACCTCATGTCTTTCATAGGTAGTTTGAAACTCGAGGGTTTAATCGATATTAATTCGTCACCTTCTTTCGCATTACTCCTCGCAACGTTCTCAGCAGAGAAAGTTCCTTCGATGAAACCATCAGCCATTGAGCTGATCGTTATTTGAGCATTACCTTCCGCCGATCGAAATGACAGTCCATCAATCTCCACAAACAAATTTCCATTTTTATTTATATCAAGTGCATGCTCTCCAACTTCACTAAAATTCAATGTAAATGTCAAAGCAATATGCTGATCGTCATAATCATCGTTATCCAGAGTCATCCAGATAAACATCGCCTTGTCTTTTACGTTGGCCTTGTATCGATAAACATTCTTAAAATCCTGATCAGTATATTCAGCAAAATGAATATCAACTTCTGTATTTGGAGCCGACGGAAGTAAATCATCATCAGAACTTTGTTGCTGCTCTTCTTTTGCCTGATCAGCAATTTTAGCAGCTTTCTCTTTTATATTTCCACAACCACATAGAACTGCCAATAAAACGACAGCAATTAGGGAATTAATCTTTTTCATATTTCTTTTTGTTAGGCTACTCTTATTTATTCCTTTTTGCCCTCATGCCGGGCGGGCACTTACTTTTTGTTTTGACACAAAAAGTAAGGAAAAAAGTCAAGGTTGTGATGAAAATTACTAAAAATCAGTCGAATTCTCTGAAAACTTGGGAAACTCCTTCGTCAGACACCTCAAGTTTTTTAACCGTTTCTTCGACTGATTTTCTTAACGCATTTTCATCAAGGCCAATAATAAAACCTCGAAAACGTAGAATTTAGCTCTATTGTGAAGTTTTGAAAATCAAGTTTAAGCTTTCAGACAGCTCTATATTCAACATATAAGCCTATTTGTTATGATGCCTCTGAAAGATAGACCAAGTTGAAAAGGACACAATTAATCAAATCATGAATTTACGCTTATTCGAATAAATCCGATTTCCCCGGTTTAAATAACGATATCACATAAAAAGTCTGATGTATCGAAAATCGACCTATTGACCTAAGCAAATAAACAATCTTGCATTAAAAAAGGGTGCCAATGACACCCTTTTCATCAAATCAATGAATTAATTGATTTTAGTTTTTAATGACTTTGAAAGTCTCTACTTTATCGCCAGAAGCTACCTGAATCAGGTAAATTCCTTTGGTCAGTGAACTCATGTCAAATTCTTCTCTTTCAATACCCTGATCAATCACCTGACCTGACATATTGAGTAATCTAACAACCGCTCCTTCAGTAATACCTTTGATCATCAACGTACTCTGTACAGGGTTAGGATATACCGAAATTTCCAATTCTTCTTCCAGTTGTTGAAGAGTCTCGGCAGGCTGCTCATTTGTGCTCGCCACAGCATTAGCACCGCCACCAGTAGAACATCCGGTAATCACTACATCGTCGATATATACCCAATCACTGTTACCGGAAGCATCGCATCTGAATCTTAGCCTTGTATTAGCACCGAAGCTCTGCGTAATTGTCACTGATTCGTTATATCTGTTGTTATTTTGGAAATCAGTACCTCTGGCCCATGTTTCAACAGTAGTATAGCTGCTGCCGCCATTAGTAGAAATTTGTAACCAGAAGTCTTCAACATTCTCAAAGCTTCTTACATAATAACTAAAGTCAACAGTCACTTCTTGAAAAGTTGACAAATTCAGGTTATCAGTAGTCATTGTAGAAGAAGAAGTATTGTCTCTTAAACGAATACTGTATCTTCCATTGGAATATGCGGCATCTCTAGAGCTTCTTCTGGCATCAGACCCTCCGTCATTCCAGATTCCCCATCCGGATTCAAAATTCTCCGAGTCGACAGTCACAGTGGAACATCCACCACCTGAACCAGTGGTAGTCACATTGATCGTAGCGGCAGACCCGCTACCACCACCAGAACAATTTGCCACCACACTACAAGCATATGTGGTTGAAGCAGTTAAACCGGAAGCAGCATAAGAAGTACCACTCACTGTCGTAGAAGTGCTGCCAACAGTTACTGTATAAGATGCTGCGCCATTCACTGCATTCCAGGAAAGTGTAAAACTGTTATTACCTACTCCGGAAGCTGCAAGACCTGAAGGGGCACCTAATGTACAGGAAGTAGCTCCGGCAGCTAATAGTGCAGCATGTGCATTGATTTTTCCGAATCCGGTTTCCGCATCATAACCTGAAGCACCGATATCTACAGAGGTATTTCTCATGATTGTTCTGATCTCGTCAACTGTTAGAGTTGGATTGTAAGATCTGATCAGTGCACCAACACCTGCAGCATAAGGACAAGCAGATGACGTACCATTGAATGAATCTGTATAGGCACCAGAAGCATAGCCACCTGAACCCGTGATATCAGTTGTTGTAATTCTGGCCGCAGGTGCAACAAAATCCATTTTATTTTGTCCACCACCGTAGCTGGCGCCCCACCAGAATTCACCATCACAAGAACTTGGCGTCTTACGTGTATTACAAGGACTTAAACCACCAACAGATATTACTGTTGAATAAGACGATGGATAATTATCTGCTGTGTTGTTACCATTTCCTCTGGAAGCGAATACCAATACATCATTTGCATAAGCGTAATTTACTGCGTTGGCCAGTACTGAGGCAGAAGCACCACCACCAAGACTCATCGAAATAACATTTGCTCCATTGTCAACGGCAAACGTAATTGCATCAGCAATATCGCCATAAGAACCTCCACCTGGTCCTAATGCTCTTAGCGGCATAATTAAAGTACCCCAGGTGACGCCTGCCACTCCAATACCATTGTTACCTGCAGCCGCAGCAATTCCTGCACAGGCTGTTCCATGACCTCCTTCATCAAATGGATCATTGTCATTAGAAAAGAAGTCGTACCCCGGAACCATTCTTCCTGCAAACTCAGGATGGTTATAGTCTACACCTTCATCAATAATGGCAATAGTAACACTACTTCCGCCGGTATGGATATTCCAGGCATCCTCAACATTGATATCCGATCCTGGTGTCCCTACCAAATTGGTTGAGTTGTATTGCTTCGCATTACCAGTATTATTCAGACCCCACTGTTCTCCATATAGCGGATCATTGGGAACCACATGCTTTTGAGCGATGTAATTAAGCTCGACAGTCTCCACAGCCTCAAGACTGCGGTAGCGTTGCATGATCTGATTGAGATCAGCACCAGCAGGAATCTTAACTGTAAAATACCTGTCTAAATCAAAATCCCTGGCTAGCTTGGGGTTTTTGAAATTTTGCTGAAGGGTGTAATTGACGTCCAGAGCCCGAACTTCATCACTCACAGCGTCTACAGTTGGCAAACCAAGGTGATTTGTCACACTCCTGGAAGCCAGATTATCCATTTGACTCACTGCTCCGGGTTTTAACCGAATGATGATTTCGTCCTGAACAAATTCTGAATCTTGCGATCCGGTTTGGGCAAAGCCCAGCAAACTACTAAATAAAAAAATTAAAGCTAAAAAATTTTTCATAGTCGTAATTAATTAGGTTAGAATTAGATTTGTCTTAATTTAAAACAATAAATCAACCTTAAGAAAAAATTACCTAAAAGAATTACTTATTTTCCCCAAATTTTATTTCAGACAGTTTACATATTTCCAAATGAACGGCAATCATTAAACAATTTTGTTTATCAACAGAAAATATTCTGATCCTTCAACTCAAGGAAATCGAACAATACGTGTCCTGATTTTCATTTGCAAAAATTAATTCAGAGCTGTAATGACGATTTAAAATGTTGATCGATCATCAAATCAACTTTTAGAAGGTGAATTTGCATCTCCCCTTTTTTAATTAGCTTTAATTTTCAACAGCAGACAAGCATTAGCATCGGATGAGAATCGAGAAATATCAGCAGCATCACAAAAGAGAATGGGACAAATTCGTCGATCAGGCAAAAAACAGTCACTTTCTTTTCATGAGAGATTTCATGGAATATCATGCTGATAAATTCACAGACCACTCACTCCTCTTTTTCAATAAAAAAGATCAGCTAATAGCTTTATTACCCGCAAACGTTGACCAGCAAACGCTTCATTCCCATCAGGGCCTCACCTTTGGTGGATTTATTGTCAGTGATGAGATGACCACCAAAACGATGTTGGAGATATTTAAGCATTTATTGGACTACTTGAGATCAGTTTCTATTAATGAGATAGTCTACAAGTGCATACCTGCCATTTATCATCAAAAGCCGTCTGAAGAAGATTTATACGCCTTGTTTAGCAATGAAGCCAGACTGATTCGCAGAGATGTCAGTTCTACCATACTCATCGAGCAAAATAGTCACTATTCGAAAAGCAGAAAATGGGGCATCAACAAAGCGAAAAGCTCAGGTTTGACGATCAAAGAACTCTCTGATTACGGTCAATTCTGGTCAATATTAGAAGAAGTTTTACGGATAAATCACCAGGTAAAACCGGTACATTCTTTACAAGAAATTGAATATTTGGCCAGATGCTTCCCTAAAAACATCAAGCTTTTTGGCGCCTTCAAGGAAGACCAACTACTTGCCGGAACAGTTCTCTTCGAAAATCAAATGGTCGCTCACACACAATACATGGCCAACTCCACAGTCGGCAGAGAGTACAGGGCTTTGGATTTACTCATTCATCATTTGATCACAGAAATATATCCAAATAAAAAGTACTTTGATTTTGGGATATCCACTGAATCAAATGGGAAGACTCTCAATGAAGGACTCATCACACAAAAAGAAGAATTTGGCGCCTATGCTGTCATGCACGATTTTTATGAACTCAAAGTCTGACAAGAGCAATCGATCAAAAACACAAGCGATGTGATTAAACGAATCTAATTCATCTTCCTTGATAGAAACAAAATAAACATATTTTTTCTTTGAAAAATTATATTACGAATTGAAGAAGAAAATGTTATACCTTTTTTCCGTAATTAATCAGTTGCTGACATTCTCAATAGTCTTCGTCAAAATTGATAGTTGGTAAAATGCATTTTTACGTATATTCGCAAAAAAAAGCTCACATATGTACGATATATTCTTATCTATTCACTCCTGGTTAAGGTGGATCATCTTACTGGTAAGTGTTGTTGTAATCATTAAGTCACTTGCTGGACTTTTCGGTGGTGGTGAATACAAAAAACTGGACAATATCCTTGCAGCTTCATTTGTAGGGACTATGCACTTACAGTTATTGATTGGATTAGTTTTATACATTTTCCTTAGCCCAATTACTACTTCTGCATTTCAAAATATGTCAGAAGCCATGAACACACCGGAAATCAGATATTGGGCAGTGGAACACATCACAGTGATGATTCTGGCTGTTGTTGCCGCTCAAGCAGGCAGATCCATCAGTAAAAAGAGTGATGATTCAATTGTGAAATTCAGGTTTCAGTCAATCTTCTTCGGCATATCCTTATTTTTAATGTTGACAAGGATTCCCTGGGACAGGATATAAACCCAAACTGCAAGACTTTTAATGAAAGTGCCTCTTGCAAAAAGGGGCACTTTTTTTAGTTATTATGAATGAAGACAGCCTCTTCATTTTCTGATACACCTAAATGTCACAAAGCGCCTTTCGTACTAGGCAGAATGTCAATTTCTTCAATATGTCTTTTCACCGCCATTTTTATCGCTTTGGCTAATGCTTTAAAAATTGCCTCGATCTTGTGGTGTTCATTATCACCCGTCACTTTGACATTCAAATTGCATTTGGCTGCATCTGAAAATGATTTGAAGAAGTGAAAAAACATCTCCGTTGGCATATCGCCAACTTTCTCGCGTTTAAACTCCGCATCCCAAACAATCCACGGCCTGCCACCAAAATCTATCGCCACCTGAGCCAGAGAATCGTCCATCGGTAATAGAAAACCATATCGATTAATGCCTTTTTTATTGCCAATCGCCTTTAAAAAAGCCTCTCCAAGTGCCAATGCCGTATCTTCAATGGTATGATGCTCATCCACTTCCAGATCTCCTTCAACATGGATTTTAAGATCGCAGGAGGAGTGCTTTCCGATCTGATCGAGCATGTGATCAAAAAATGACAATCCGGTTTTAATAACAGTCTTCCCTGTACCGTCAAGGTTTAACTCAATGGCAATATCCGTTTCATTCGTCTTTCTTTTCACCTCAACCACTCGTTGAGATAATCTCAAAAACTCATAGATTTCTTTCCAGCTTTCAGTCGTAAGCGCAGCGTGAGTTGTCTTTTCAGGCCATATATGAATTGCCTGGCACCCCAGATTATCTGCCAGCTGAACATCGGAAGTCCGATCTCCCAACACATAGCTATTGGCCATATCATATTCTCCCTCTAAATACCCTTTCAGCATACCTATTCCGGGTTTTCGGTTCGGATGATTTTCATGTTCGAAATGTTCATCGACGTGAATTGCATCGAAGTGAATCCCTTCACTTTTCAATGTATCCAGAATAAAATCATGAGCAGGCTGAAACTCCTCCGTAGGCCAGGCATCTGTCCCCAACCCATCCTGATTCGTGACCATCACCATTTCATAATCCAGCTCATCATGTATTTTTCTAAGATAATATAAGGCCTCAGGCAAAAACCTGATCTTTTCAATTTTGTCCACTTTTTCATCATCAGTTTCCGATACGATTGTGCCGTCTCTGTCTATGAACAATACTTTTTTCATAAGATATTTGCTTTTCTCAACTTGTAACTTTCAGAATAAACCCGCTGTATAATTGAGTCATTTTTAGTCCGGCAAAGATAGCTTCATTCTAGTCAATTGAAATGGATAAACGGAAAATAGTGTACCACTAAAAAATGAGGAATCATCATTCATTTTAAAAAGCTATTCTATTAACTGTAAATGATTTCAACGCAACTGATTACTTTTTCTCTTTATGCGTAATAATTCATTTGTTAAGTTTAGTGACCTATGATAATTAGGTTAAATTTGCCGGATGAAAATTTTAGGAATTTCAGCGTTTTATCATGATTCTGCCGCAGCTTTAATTGAAGATGGTCATATAGTTGCTGCCGCGCAAGAGGAAAGGTTCACCAGAAAAAAGCATGATCCTGCATTTCCTATCAATGCGATTAAATACTGTTTGGAGGAAGGTAACATCGACTTACACCAGGTAGACAGTGTTGTTTTCTACGATAAGCCATTACTGAAATTCGAAAGACTTCTAGAAACTTATTATGCATTTGCTCCAAAAGGATTAAAGTCTTTTATTAAGGCAATCCCT
>JBCBHL010000308.1:0-8893 GCA_038525605.1 Bacteroidota bacterium | reverse complement strand
CTGTAATAGCGATAATTTGTTTTTCTTTTTCATACCATAATTTGTTTTTTATTAGTTGTTAATTGTCGTCTCCAAATTAATAAAAAACTGCTGGTATTTCAAATAACGGTTTCTGTTTAAACTCAGGCTACTCCATCTATCTTTCAGTTAAACTATCGGTGTTTTGAACAAGGTAATTACGAATCCCATTAAAACCTATTTTTAATTTTAGGCTTCACTGCGATGTATAGACCTATTAAAAATGCGACTAGTCCAATTGCATACTGCCACCACTCTGTCATTTTCATGATTTCTGAAGATTTAGTTTAATAGCTCATTTGTTATAATTACGTCAATAGCTGGGATAGCAGTTTCCAGTTGATGATCAGAAAGCCATTTTAGGTACTTTTCTACGTTATCCTGCTCCATGATTCCCCAGGTTTCGGAATCGCCCCAATATGGATAGCTTTCTTCTATACAACTGATCAGGTCAATGTCTTTGTCGCTATTGGGAATAAATTTTCTTAAGATTTTAGCTGCTTCCTTCGGATGATCTTTAGCATATAAAAAACCTCTTTTACTGGCATTTAAAAACTTTTTATATGAATCTTCTTTTCCGGAAATCAGATCAGCATTTGTGGCTATTACTGGTGAGTAAGAATAGGGAATCTGATAGTCCTTCATCCTGAAAGCATTTAGTGCAACACCTTTTGATGCTGCCTGTACTCCTTCCCAATTCATAAAAATCCATGTAGCATCTGCATTTCCTTTGAGCAACGTTTCCCAAATACCAAGTTTAGCGGGATAGTTAACTTTTACACTTCCCTTGCCACCGTCATTCCTGATCATTTGTTTTACAATACCATCTTCATATCGGGCATTATAAGAGGCATATTGTTTTTCATCCAGGTCTTTTGGCGATTCCAAACCGCTGTTTTTCAAAGTGACAATTGCACTTAAGTCTTCTTTGTAAATGGTCGCTGTAGCGATCAAATTAAACGGTTTGCTTTTGGTCTGATAGCTGAGAATACTTTCCATCGGACAAAGAGCGAAATCTGCCTGGCCCAGTTCCACTTTTTTTGCAGGAGTAACCGCATAATTATCGATAGATGGATCAGTGATGTCCACAGACAACTCAAGCTGTTTGTAAAAATTAAGCTCATTGGCAATGAAAAAACCAATGTGGTTGATATTGGGTGTCCAGTCTAGTGCTATGACAATCTGTTGCATAGGTAAATGTATTTTTTTGAATTGATCAATGTATGTAACCAGTCTGTTGTCTATTAGTTTTTATCACAATTCGTAAGTCTTTTTTTATTCAGTTGATAGACATTCATGTAATATTATATATTTTTACAATTACTAAAACTAAAAAACCATTTTATGAAAAGATCATCGTTATTCGTATTGTTATTATTATTAAGTTCCGCTGCCTGTCTTGGACAGAGGATTGAGGCAGACTCTTCTTCCAATGCTACTAATCAGGTATTCATAACAGTTCATAACCCGCTTAGGTGGCTTGTCGATGAGTTTCGTGTGAACGTTTCAGTCGCCAGTAGGGATCGGCTTGGTCTCAGCGCAGGTTGGATTCATCCAAACAATATTTTGTACGAAAGTTTTCATGGTATGAACTCCAATTTACAGCTTCGATATGCAAGGAGAGGTTTCTTGTTTGGGGGATATTTCAAACCATCCGATGAACATCCTGTCTATTTCAATGTATTATATCGAAGAACTAATGCTGGTGCGCATACTACCATTGAGGTGACACCGGGTAGTGCATCATTTTCCGGGAGGTCTACATTCGTGGATCGATCTATACAATCCATATCAGTATTCATGGACTACAGAAAAAGACTTGGAAAAGGGAGGTTGATACATGAATTATATGCTGGAGCCGGGTTTAAGATCAGGAGGGTGGAGACAGTATATGAAGATCAAAGTGAGTTTTACGATAAAATTATCCCATTAAATTATGATAATGGAGACTTTATTTCTCCTACAATCAATGTTGGGTATCAGGTAAGGTTTGGAGTTAGGCCAAGGAAATAATGATTTCTATTTAGTAAAACAGTTTTCACCTGACTTTTTGTATGTTAAAATATGGCCATTACCCTACTGTACCAATTGTGCCATCTATTCTTAAATGTACCATTGTCACCTCTGAAGGCGATGTGATCACCCAGGCTGATTAAACTTTTGAATAACCAGATGTGATTGATTCTATTGAATTGACTATATCCAGTGTTGCCTATAAAGATGTAACCCAGCCCGGTTGTTTGGTCAAACCACATCTTTGTGTTGATGCAGTTATCTCCTCCATTCATTCCTGTGAGCGAGTAGGTGACACCGGATTGGTTGCGGTCAATCAATAAGAATATTCCGCTATTATCCACCATTTTATTCTCTACCCCGTTTCCAAGCATTTCCGCTGTGAGTAATGCATAGGATTCCTGACTAAGTAATCTACTATCTTTTCTGAGGATTGCCTGACAGTAGGTAATCAAATCGTCGATATTAGTTATCAGGTCTCTGGAAGGATACATTTGAACACCTGTTGTTGCTACTTCTTTTAATTGATTTTTTTCTATTGACTCATAATAGGTGCTGAACAAGCTACTTTCTGCTTTTGATTCAAACCATGTAGAATTATTCATTCCTACTCTTTCAAAGATGAATTTCTGTGTGAATTGATCGAAGGTCATTCCGGATTGAATTTCTATGACATATGCTGCCAGGCTTGCGCCGATATTCGAATAATTGAATTTTGTTCCCGGTCTGTAATCTCCATAAGTAACATCACCCATTTTGCGATTCATGAAATAAGCCCCCATAATCGGAGAGAGAGAAGGATTTTTCAGGGTATCCGCTATATATAATGATTCTACAACAGTTTCATTGTAATCAAGAGAGGAGGTGTGCGTGGCAAGGTGTCTTAAGGTAATTTCCGAATCCGGATATGATGGGTTAGAAACTTCGAAAGGCAGGTATTCGTTGATGGGTGTATTTAAGTCCAGTATATCCAATTCCTGCGCTTTCAATAGCGAAATACCTATCAATGTTTTTGAAACGGAGGCAATGTACTGCTGCGTATTTGTTGTATAAGGCCTTTTTAATGCCACATCTGCATAACCATAACCTTTTTTAAAATATATAGTATCAGCACTAAATACTGCTACGGCAAAGCCTGCTGTTCTGTTTGGGTTGTAGAATTTTTGAAGGTATTGATCGATAGAAGAGTGATCTGCTTCTAATTCATCTATTGTTTCATACAATAAAAACCATATAGCCCCAATAATGATCGTCAACAAGGTAATTGTACCAATTTTTATTCCTTTTTTTAATGTCATGAGTGTGAGTTTTTGTGTTGTTGTAAGTTTTTTATCGCATTTTAATTGCCGCTGATAGTTCCTGATTTTTCTTTGATAAGGTCTAATGCTGCTTCCAGTTGCGGGTCTCTGCCAGCTCTGATATCAGCTATCGTGGTGGATACCTCAAGATCTGGCATAATGCCACTGTTGGGTAGGTTTTCCTCTTTTGCGAAACTGCCCTCTACCGGGAAATCAATTTCTATCTTTGAGTTGGGAAGTCTCAGAAAGAGTATCTGGCCACCATTGATACCGCGTTGATTACCACCTGTTTCATCGCCGATCAACGTGCCGATGTTGTATTTCTTAATGCCAGTAGCTAGGTAAAAAGCCATCGAAACATTGGCTGGACCTACCAGAAAATATATTTCTCCCTTAAATGCATTTTTTGCTGGTTTTACAACTTCATCATTTTCCTCAGCCAGTAAATAATATCCTTCGGAATCTTTTGCAGAGACAACTTCCATCTGATGGAACCACGGATCACCCCATGATTTGGCATAGGGTTTTAAACTTTCAGGGAAGTCTTTGTAACGTGACTTACCGATGAAATCTTCCACTAATCCTTCTTTTTTGACCAAATGCTGTATTAAACCGAGTGCGATTTCATCAAAACCACCCTGATTTTTTCTAAGATCTACGATCAGGTGTTTGATCTTTTCCTGATTGATTTGTTTAAAAGTGGTGGAGAAGTACTTCCGCCAATCCATGTCCATTCCGTAATCATCAAAAGTTCCTGCCCGGATGATTCCCGTGCTTTCATTAATTTTCTCGTAACCCCACAAACCTTCCTTTTGATAAGCAAATTCAGGATACCTGGATTTTAGGAGTTTCGACCTTTCTTCTCTGGTGATAGCTAACACAGTTAGGCTTTTAGTCTTGCCATCAGGATCGTTGACGACCAGTTCAAATTTACCGTTTGCGGGGAAAAGTAGGGGATGAAAGACATCGAAGGCATTGTGTCTGTAGGGATATCCGTCAATCTCTATTTGTTTTACACGACTTTTATCAGTAGCACCATCTGCTTTGGCGTAGGGCATGATTTGATTGAGAATATCAGTGCTGCTGTATCCATTGATCGATACCACCTCGGTTCCTTTTGGTAACGAAGCATCGCTGGCATCAAACTCTACGATCATCTTATTGTCAATCCATAAGAAGGTGAAAGGCAGCTTATCTCTTTGCTCGTGAATGACAGCTTTTACAACATTCGATTGATTGTAAAAAGAAGCAAAGGTGTGGTCACATTGAATAGCCCCCAGCACTTTGGATATTGCCAGATATGCTTCGCCATAAGTTAAATCAGATTTAAATTGTCTTTTCAGTTCTTCTAATGCACTATCGATTTTTGCTTCATCGGCATATCGATAAGTACCAGGGTGGACATCAAGGATCATCGTTTTGATGAGCTCGAAATCCTTCATCAGTCCGTCTGAAGGTATTTTAGAAAGTTTCTTTACGTCTACTGCTTCGCCTTTATTCCAGCGGTGATTCACTGATATTTCTGATTGTTTGCCAATCCTTAGGAGTCGGTTTGGGATAGATTCCCATTCAATTTTAGAATCCGAATTGTAAAGCACATATTTAAACAAGATGGTCTTTACATCTTCTTCAAAAGTGACAGAGACAGAATAGCCTTCATCAGTCTTTGTCATCTTCGTGGATTTGGACCAATTCAAAGGCGCTTGCCCGCCACGAATTCCCACATACTTGAATTTTGAGTTTTCTACGTTGTTAACCTGAAAAGTGACAGTTGTTTGTGAGTAGCAGATTCCGCTGCACATGACCACCATAAAAAATAAAAGATACTTCATAGAATTAAGGGTTTGAGGGTTTTACCACTCCTCCATAAAAGAGATATTTACCAATAGCCTGTCCGAGTTTGTGTCCAGTGTTGCTATTGGTGAAGATTACAAATCCGTTTTTAGACTCAGGATAGAGAACGAATTCACTTTGGAAATCGTAGTTGCTACCACCATGCATCACTGCTTTCCCGGCTACCGTATTTTGTACAAAAAAGCCAAGTCCCATTCCCAGACCCCAGTAGTTATTATCAGGAGACATTGGATAGCCCGGAGCAGAAACAGTTTTTTGAAACATATTCTGGTATTGTTCCTTGGACATGCCATTTTTATTGGTGAGCGCCACTATAAATTCAGCAAAGTCCGAAGCATTGGTCAACATGCTGTGAGCTACTCCCGGTTCCGTAGCATATCCTCCCCAGTATGTAGCATTTGACTGCAAATGTCCCTGGGCGAGTTCCATCGACTCATTTCCTGTAAAGTAGAGTGGGGATATATCCAGCGTTTCAATTACTTCCTGATGCAACAGTTCGTTGATACTTTTTCCGGTTACTTTGCTAATGACACGCGCCAGATATTCAAAGGCTTCTCCTGAGTAACTGAACTTAGAGCCAGGCTCAAAAAGTAATGTGCCCTTGGCATTGGATGCATAACCACCGGGCCCTCCGAAAGCCCAGTTTGGCATGCCCGTTGTGTGGTTGAGGACCATTCTGCCTGTGATTTTTTGATAACGATCATCCTCACTGTAGTTATCAAAAGCAAGTAATTGATGCAATGGTGTATCCAGATCGAATATGCCCTGGTCGACTAATCGATTGACGATGAAAGCAAACACACTTTTGGTAACAGAAGCAGCCTGAAAAAGTGTTTTGTTGGTGATAGGTTCCTTGTTTAAATTACTTCTGACCCCAAATACTTCGTTGTAAACTATTTCGCCATTTTTGATAACTGCCACTGAAGCACCTGCAACGTTGTAGTATGACATGTGCGTCCTGATAAAAGCTGAAAGCTGCTCGGGGCTTTGAGCTAGATGCCAGGAATCGATAATGCCAGATGCCTGCATTAGATAGTCAGGTTCGGGAAAGACAGGAAAGGTGACCGATTGTAATTCTACCTGTTTGCTACTGACCTCAAACCTTTCTCTGAAATGAATATCAGTTCTTTGCTGATTTCCATAACCATCCCCTGCAAAAGGGTTGGTCAGGGGATAAGAAGGTGACAGGTAATATCGACCTGCCGGTAATTCTGCCGTAAAGCTACCTGTCGAATCAGTCTTCACTTCTGTCCAAAATGCAGGATAGTCTTCATTGGTAATTCTAACCGTATTTTGAAGATTTTTCAGTTGGTTTTTCCATAGAATTTCACCTGAAACGGAGTAAAATGTTTCTTGTTTTGGCAGCAGTATCACGTCCCCCAATTGACCCGAGTTATATTCTTTCCAGAATCCGTTGTAACCAATTCCCCAGTTCACGTATGTTTTTTCTCCTGTTGTGTCATCTATATCCACAATCAAATGGTCTACGCCGATGGTTTTATAGTCATTAACCAAATCAGGAAGGGTGATTTTTGCTTCGATGACCCATCGGTTTTTACTTCGTCTGGTTTTGTAGAGGATGCTTTCTCTTGTAATTGCACCGTGAAACGGATCTTTTTCCTTTTCATGGATTCTCAGCAATAAGTCCTTTCCTTTAAATATCAAAGATGCGACCCCTGCAATGTTTTTTTGATGAATTCCATTGAAGTAAAATTCATAGTAATCACCTTTCATGAAAATATCATCTGTAATTTCTGTGATGAAATACAGTGCATTTTCTGCCTTTAGATAAGCTATTTTATATCGAGCGGAGATATCGTCTGGGCCGTTGGATTTTTTGCCGAATTGCTCATCAATCTCGATCCAGTTTTCATTCTGCCAATCTGTAGTGTTGCCATCGATTTTTTTTGAATCAGTTGGATAAGCATAGGCCAATTTTCCATTATGTGCTGCGACACTGGAAATCAATAAGGCAAAAAAGATAGATAAAATGTATTTCATAAGATTAGTTAGATTTTAATCGAATGTCACCGCTGGTAGTCTCAAATCTGAAAGAAGCGTCGCTGTCCCCTAATGCAAAGCGCCTGCTTACCAGGTTATTTTTCAGAAATTGGGAAGCTATTGGATAATCGGAAATGAATTTGCCATTCCCGGCGATCTGCTCTATTTGTCCTGAGAAATTCTTTGGATAGCTTGCTTCAATAAATCCGCTAACAGTCTTGAAAGAAGAGGTTCCGGCAGGTGTTGCATCAAAGCTGGCAGTGATATTTCCGGTAATAGTTTCAAGCTTGCAATCACTGGCTACATCCAGCAGTACAATTGATCCAGTTATATGATTAATATTGATGTAGCTACCTGTTATGTTTCTGACTTCCACATCTCCTTTATTGATGTTTTGAATAACGATACTGGTATTTTTCGGAACTTTAATCTGATAGTCAATTAAAAAATCATATTCAAAACAGGGATTGTTATCACAGTTATCGCTGTAGCTGAAATCGTATGTCTCGGGATCGAATTTGCTGTATGGGGATTCAAGAAACAAAGACAATCTATGATCTTCGATATGTCTGCTAATCTTGATGTCACTGACCCCAATTTCCAATTGATCGTTATTCGTTGCATGAATTTTTTTGAAGGCAATAACTTCAATAGCGTTTTGATCCTGTCCTGTCACCAGTACCTTTCCGGATACATTCGCTACGTACAAGGTGTTTTGTTCTGATAATGACTTAAAAGTTGTTTCGATGTTGACCTCTTCAATGTGATCATAGCTGTACTCATATCGTTCTTTTAGCAGAATGTCGTCATTGCAGTCTGTGCAATCGGTGGCATTAAAAGAGAGTAAGGTCAGGCTAAACAATGGCAGGATCATCAGGTATTTCCAGGTTGATTTCACAGATGATTTTCTTGCTTTCATCATTTCTATTCTCTTTTCAAGAAAGCTTTGATTGTAGTTATTGGTAAAACTCAGAGGATGCTGCCTCACAGAAACACGCAAAAGACTCATCTGGTAAGACTCTTCATTGATACCACTAGCTAAAATTTCGTCATCAGTCTGATATTCAAGGTTATTACCAATATCTTTTCTTAAAAACCAACAGATGGGATTAAACCAAAAACAGATCACCAATAGCTCTCCTAAAAGTTTATCGAGGTAGTGCTTTTTCAAAATATGTACTTTTTCGTGGGCAATGATTTGGTTGTATGTTTCGGGATCGTAGAGAGAGGGATTTAGATAAATGTGTTTATAAAAGGAAAATGGTGGTTGGTTTCCTGTCAATTCATAAATGGTAAACTGACCATCTTTAATGCGTTCCAGTTTTTTTGATTTTATCTTTAGCTGATAAAGTTGAATGAGAAAAGTGATAGCAAATACGATAACCCCTGAGAAATAAGTCCAGAAGAAGGCTTCAATAAACTCCCATCCACTCTTGTTTTCGATGATCGGATGTTGTTGTTTTTCAACTTTTTTGTTTGAGTCCTCTTTCGAATTTTGAGTATAATCGACTGCAAATAAACCTTCCGGAGTGGCAAATTCAATGAAGTTTCTTGATCCTTTCCTAAAAGATAATTCCTGTGGGATTTCGATCAGAGGGAAAAGCAAAGAGCAACTGATCATAAAGATGATAGCCAATCTGTTGATTCTAAAAAAGGTCTCTTTGTTCAGGAATAACCGATAGCAAATAAAAGATAGCACTATCTTTTAT
>JBCBHL010000307.1:0-8895 GCA_038525605.1 Bacteroidota bacterium | reverse complement strand
TGGTAAATAATGATCGATCAGTTTGAAAATTTCATCATATGCACTGATGTACGAAGCGTTGGCAAAAACAGTAAAATCATATCCGAGTTTGGGAATCCGGGCAAAATAAAGTCGGTATCCGGCATCTGACCCGGAATGATAGATCATTTTAAAACCCTTATAGTTTCTGACAAACTGACCTTTTGCGAAACCACTGGATTTCGCATTCTGCTCCATCGATTTAAATATGTTCTTGCTACCGATGGTTTTACTTTGAAAGTTATAAGCCCATTTGTTTAAATCTTCGATGGTGGTAAACAAACTGGTCGGACCAACTGTGGCAAAATTTAAATTACTCTTTTTGAGTTGATCATCCACTTGTTTATACGAATAAGCACGATTGGGTATCATTACTTCATGATCATCGTAAAAAAAGCTATCGTACATTTTCAGAGGCTCAAAAATGGTTTGTTTTGCATAGTCCGCAAACGATGTTTTAGTCAGTCTTTCTACAATGATGGCCAATAAAGTATAGCCTGAATTTGAATACCTGAATTTCTCTCCGGGCACAAAATTGAGCGCTTCCTGTTTGATGATCAGTTTAAACAGTTGTTCGGTCTTAATGACATCATCCAATCGCCAACCGGCTAGTTCTAAGAGTCGCCATTGATCTCTGATACCACTGGAATGAGTCAATAAGTGATCAATTGTAATGTTATTTCCATAGTCGGGAAGTTCCGGAATATATTTTCTAACATCATCCTTAATAGACAATAATCCCTCTTCTTCTAACTTCAGGATCATAAAAGCAGTGAACTGTTTCGATAATGAAGCTACATGAAATTTTGTTTTCGTGGTAATAGGAATTCCATATTCTAAATTGGCCATCCCAAAGCCTTTTCGGTAAATCGTTTCACCGTCTTTATTGACGGAAACGGCAATACCGGGAAAATCAGTGCTATTATATTTTTCGAAAAGCTCATCAACTTTACTATTTTGAGCGATGGAAAGATTGAATGAAAATACCAGTAAAATTACTGTGAGGACCTTTAAACTATTTGAGATTGCAGCAACAGGAATTACCTGATGCGTTTTTGTTAAAATTTGATTCATAATCATGTAATTTGATTTCTATTTTGAGTTTTAGGAATAATTCAATATTCCAAATGAGTTTTAACTGAAATTGATTCAGGATCAAAGTTACCTTCATCGCTGATCGTACCTTAGTAATCGTTTCCCAGCTGATTGGTCAGATTCATTTTCTTTTGATGAATCTATATCCTCTTCAGGCACTAACCTCAAGTGCTGTGGCAATGAAAGCCTCTTCCCCGAAAATCAATTCCATTACAATTTTAATAATATATCAAATATCGTATACGATTTAAAACTAAATATTAATAAAGACTTTTCCAAAAAATATAAATTGCTACCAGTTGCGTATTATGTCAATTTCTATCAATTCTAATTATTAGCATCCTATCTTAAAAGATTAAATACTTGATCGCGTAGTTCTTCACCTCTATTGGTATTGGTTGAAGTTTGTTATTGTGATCCTTTTTCTAAAAAAACTTATCGTTTTACGAATTTGAGAAGTCCACCTGTTTCCAATACCATAGTAAATAGATTGTTAATGCAAAAAATCAATCTGTACTGACAGCCTGAATGCATTTAAACGCAGAAAATCTCAGCGTTTAGCTCTGTAGATGAAGTAAAGAATAAACGAATTAGTTAAATCAAAAAGTGGTCAAATAAAAAACCCCGACAATAAATGTCAGGGTTTTGCAGTCCGTAGGGGAATCGAACCCCTGTTACCAGGATGAAAACCTGGCGTCCTAACCCCTAGACGAACGGACCAATTGTTATTCTAAAGATTTCTATGCAGTCCGTAGGGGAATCGAACCCCTGTTACCAGGATGAAAACCTGGCGTCCTAACCCCTAGACGAACGGACCTCATTAAACTTTAACAGAGCACTTTTTGCTGCCGTTTTGTTTTTTGGAGTTGCAAAGATAAGTTCCTGAATTTATTATGCAAACCCACATTGAAAAATTTGCAAAAAAAAATCATAAATCACTGAAACACCAGATACCACCGTTCATTCAAATGTGAATTTACATCAAACTAAAAATTCCTAATCACTTGAAAATCAAGCACATCTAAAAACAGCCTAAACACATCGATTTGAAATATTGACATACAAAAAGCTTTAATAATACTACAAGGTGAAATTTTAATAAAAAACACTCGATTTATTTTCGAATAATTCAAAAAATTAAAGCAATCAATACAAATTATGCATGCATACTATCTCCTTTATTTTCAAAGATGGAACAAATACTTATTGAAATAATGTTTGTTTAAGTAACCAGCCATATTACATTTGCACTGTTCTTTTAGCAGAACATAAATAAAATTTTGTACCGTTCTTATTTGGAACACAAAATAGATAAAGAAAATGTCTAAGACTAAAGTTGCTATTAATGGTTTTGGGAGAATAGGCCGATTGACTTTCAGAGCCCTTTTAGAAAAAGAAAATTTAGAAGTGGTTGCTATCAATGATTTGACAGACAACAACACTTTAGCACACCTGCTTAAATATGACTCGAATCATGGTAAATTTAATGGTACAGTGGAAGCAAATGACGATGCACTAATCGTCAACGGTGTTGCAATCAATGCTTATGCTGAAAGAGACCCTTCTCAATTGCCATGGAAAGATCTAGGTGTTGACATAGTACTTGAGTCAACAGGTATATTCACTGATGAGGCTGGTGCTGGCAAGCATTTGGAAGCCGGAGCGAAAAAAGTCATCATCTCTGCTCCTGCCAAAGGGAATATTCCAACTGTTGTTTTGGGAGTAAATGAGGATATCTTAACAGGTGATGAGACTATCATCTCCAATGCCAGTTGTACTACAAACTGTCTGGCTCCTATGGCCAAAGTACTGGACGATAACTTTGGTATCGAGTCAGGTTATATTACAACGATTCATGCCTATACTGCGGATCAAAGAATTCAGGATGCTCCTCACAAAGATTTGAGAAGAGCGAGAGCTGCTGCCGTTTCTATTGTGCCTACATCTACGGGTGCAGCAAAAGCCGTTGGTTTGGTTCTACCTCACCTGAAAGGAAAATTAGACGGTATTGCAACAAGAGTTCCTACTCCTACCGGTTCTCTTACGGATTTAGTTTGTGTGTTGAAAAAAGAAGCTTCTGCTGATGAAATCAACGCTGCAATGAAGGCTGCCGCCGACGGACCAATGAAAGGAATTTTGGAATATACTGAAGATCCTTTAGTATCTATCGATATTGTTGGAAACCCTCATTCTAATATCTTCGATTCTAAATTGACTTCCGCTATGGGTACCTTAGTGAAAGTTGTTGGATGGTATGATAACGAAGCTGGTTATTCAAACAGAGCTGCCGATTTAATCGAAAAAGTTTCTAAGTAATCGACAGATTTTTAAAGACATGACCCTGGGTTCCATTTGGAGTTCAGGGTTTTTTATGCTCTCTGCAATCAGATTGGGTTTAATTTCTGTTTTTGAAGATGACACTCAGAATGACACCCGAAAGCACCAGAGCCATTCCTAAGTACGTAAGCAATCCGAAAGATTCATCAAATAGGATAAAACCGAAGCTCAGCGAATAGACAATACTGGTGTAATTGACAATTGAGACTTTTGCCACTGCTTCCGCCTGATAAGCTTTCGTCATGTAAAACTGCGCCACCTGTGTCAAGCTCCCGATTCCAATCAATACCAACCAATCGATACCCACTGGCATCACCCAGTTGAAGATGCTCATAATCCCAACAATAGGAATGGTAACTAAAGGAAAATAGAAGATTATGACTAAGGGGTGTTCTGTGTTTTTGAGTACGCGAATGAAGTTGTAAGCGAGCCCCATAAAAAATGTCGATAAAATCCCTATCAACAAATCTGACAGGCTGATTCTGGCATCTACTCCCTGTATCAATAGAATTCCCAAAAATGAGGTCGCAAAAAACACCCACATAATCGGTTTCACTTTTTCTTTTACAAGAAAAATGCCCAGGATTGTCGTAAATATAGGTGCCAGGTAACTCAGAGTGGATACGGTAGCAAGTGGTATTCGCTGCAACAGCATAAAGAACAGAATCAGTGCTATTGCCCCTGCCACACCTCTCAATATCAGTATCTTCTGATTATTTCCCCAGATACTTACCTTTTGATACCTTAAGACTACTAAACTAAAACTGAAAGAAATTACAGAGCGAAATAGTATGATTTCAGTGGCGGGGATGTGTGGCACATATTTCACCAACACATTCATGAGCGCAAACGTAAACGTTGCAGCAAGCATGTACTTTACACCTCTCGACATTACTGATCATGGGTAATGATGCCGTCAGCCATAATTAGTTTTCTGTCAGCCATTTCTGCCAGGTCTTCATTGTGGGTCACGATTACAAAAGTCTGATTATACTGATCTTTCAAATCAAAAAAAAGCTTGTGGAGTTCTTTAGCGTTTTTGGAATCAAGGTTGCCACTTGGCTCATCCGCGAACACCAATTTTGGATTATTAATAAGTGATCTGGCAACTGCTACCCGTTGCTGCTCTCCTCCCGAAAGCTCAGACGGTTTGTGATCTGCCCTACCTGATATCCCAAGTATTTCCAGAAGTTCCATTCCTTTTTTTTCCAATGTTTTATGATCTTGCTTAGCAATGAATCCTGGAATACAAACATTCTCCAATGCGCTGAACTCTGGTAGCAGGTTATGAAACTGAAAAATAAATCCCATTTTCTGGTTTCTGATGGTGGCGAGATCATTTTTCCGAAGTTTAGACAAATGTACCTGATCAAATACCATTGTGCCTGAGTCGGGCTGGTCCAGTGTGCCCAGAATATGCAGCAAAGTACTTTTGCCGGCACCTGAGGAACCAACTATTGAGACAACTTCGCCACTGTTTATCTGAAGATCCACCCCTCTAAGTACTTGTAAACTCCCGTAGGACTTTTTAATATTTTGAGCTATGAGCATTGTTAATAATTAAGCGACAAATATATCAATAATAAACAATCAACTCATAACAAAATGTGATGATGAATCATTCATATTTATTCAATTTCAACAAAACAATTACCATTCAGATAAGCTTATTTGTCTTCCTATAAATTTTTAGTCAATACTTACAATTTAAAACTTGCTAAAGCAAAGCGGATCAACTAGTTTCGCACAAAAAACTCCGGTACATGAACATTCACGAATATCAAGCGAAGGAAATATTAAAAGGTTTTGGTGTTACTATACAGGAAGGTATTGTTGTAGACAGTCCTGAAAAAGCACTAGATGCTGCCAAGCAACTTAACCAGGATACAGGAACGAGCTGGTATGTTATTAAAGCGCAGATTCACGCAGGTGGAAGAGGAAAAGGGAAAATCAATGAGACGGGATCTAACGGCGTAGTATTAGCCAAAAGCCAGGATGAAGTAGGCCCTAAAGTGAAAGATATACTTGGTGGAACACTTGTTACTCATCAGACTGGTGCAGCTGGTAAAAAAGTTAACAAAGTGCTCATCGCTCAAGACGTTTATTATCCGGGAGATTCTGAACCAAAAGAGTACTATTTAAGTATTTTACTTGACAGAGCAAAAGGTTGCAACGTCATCATGGCTTCCACCGAAGGAGGTATGGACATTGAAGAGGTTGCAGAGAAAACTCCTGAGAAGATTGTAAAGGAGTGGATCGATCCTGCTGTTGGCTTACAAGGTTTTCAGGCAAGGAAGGTAGCATTTGGACTAGGCCTTTCAGGAAAAGCTTTTAAAGAGATGGTTAAATTCATCTTTTCACTTTATCAGGCATACGAAGCAACAGATTCATCGATGTTTGAGATCAACCCTGTGCTGAAAACATCTGACGACAAGATTTTAGCGGTTGATGCAAAAGTTAACCTTGATGAAAACGCTTTATTCAGACATAAAGACCTTGCTGCGCTAAGAGATTTATCAGAAGAAGATCCATTGGAAGTGGAAGCTGGCGAATCTGATCTGAACTACGTAAAACTCGATGGAAACGTTGGTTGTATGGTTAATGGAGCTGGATTAGCGATGGCTACTATGGACATCATCAAGCTTTCAGGTGGAGATCCTGCTAACTTCCTTGATGTAGGAGGTGGAGCAAACGCCACTACAGTTGAAGCTGGGTTTAGAATCATCTTGAAAGACCCTAATGTCAAGGCAATATTGATCAACATCTTCGGTGGTATTGTAAGATGTGACAGGGTTGCTAACGGTGTGGTTGAAGCTTATAAAAACATTGGTGACATCAAAGTGCCAATTATTGTAAGGTTACAGGGAACTAACGCCGAGGAAGGTGCGAAGATTATAGAAGAATCAGGACTTAAAGTAACTTCTGCGATTGTATTGAAAGATGCAGCAGAGAAAGTAAAAGAAGTTCTGGCTTAAGAATATACGGCGTAATTAAACGCTGGATGGCCGTGTGGCGCAACTGAGCGGATCGCCGCCCGATAGCGCATCAGATTTCGGCTAGTAAGCGAACAAACATTAAGAATCTGGTATTCTTAGATTAAAAATAATAAATCAGCGTTATAAGACGCTGGATGGCCGTGTGGCGCAACTGAATAGCGCATCAGATTTCGGCTCTGAGGGTTGGGGGTTTGAATCCCTCCACGGTCACAAAGCTCTGGCAAGTAATGTCAGGGCTTTTTTATTGATTTAAATTTCGCATCAGTCTGGTACACCAGCTCGGTTCGGTCCGGCATGGAATGCGCTGAGAATTGAAGGTTTGAAGAAGAAGATTTATAATTACTATTAAATCAGCGTATAAAATCGCTGGATGGCCGTGTGGCGCAACTGACCGAGCTGCAGTAGCGCATCAGACTGGTACGCCAGCCCGGTTCGGCTCTGAGGGTTGGGGCTGGGTGGCCAGTGCCATTTGAATCCCTCCACGGTCACTACATCAGAGTGAGAGTGAGAATTGAGGTACAAGATTCTCTCCTCATTCTGATCTCTAATTTCGCTCTGACTCTCACACTGTTTGAGTTAAGTTTAAATAAAACCATATGTTCGATTTCCAAAAACTCTCTGTATACCAGAAAGCCAAATATTACAACAAAGAAATTTCCAAACTCATTGGTAAATCTAAATTCGATAAAACTTCCAACGATCAATTAAGAAGAGCTTCATTTAGCATCATGCTGAACATCGCCGAAGGCAGTTCACGATTTTCTAATAAAGACAGAAGGCGTTTTCTGGAAATTGCCAGGGGTAGTGCTTTTGAATGCGTCGCTATTTTAGAATACCTGCAAGAAACTTCTGAAATAGATCAACACGTTTATGATCAGTTTTTCAATACATTGGAAGAACTTTCAAAAATGCTATTTGGGTTAATGAAGAGACTCAATGCATAAAAACGAGCCTCCACGTCTCGTTTCTGAACATCTCAGCCTATTCTAGCGAAAAAAAGTTTGAAGTAAGCCCGCTTAGGGTCACTAGGAAGCAAAAGCCCAGCACGGAAAGTGTTGGGCTTTCCTGTTTTTATGCGTTTCAAATTTATTTGAATAAGTTAATAAAAACAGGAAAGCAACAATCATAGATTGTTGGCTTTTAATTCGGAATTCGGATCGCCAAGGTATCACGGAAGGTAATCCCTCCACGGTCACAAAGCTCTGGCAAGTAATGTCCGGGCTTTTTTATTGATTTAAATTTCGCATCAGACTGGTACACCAGCCCGGTTCGGCCCGGCATGGAATGCGCTGAGGTTTGGGGGTCCGACTTTCTGGATGTACATCTAGTTATCAGTACCCCTGCAGAATTATTTGCTGAATCATAATGTATTATTCTGTTTTCATGTAATTAAATAAAGTTCAAACTGTCTTCATGATATTGCTGTTTGATGAAAATCAAATGGTGTTGAAAAGGAATACTCAGTCTTTTACTCTACTGCCAAAAATGTCGTCTGATACGATTTCAGCTTTGGTTTTGTAAAATGGAATACGAGATTTAACTTACTGTATCACCAAGAAATGCTGCTAGTGTATGCGATGGACTTTACCCTCAAATGAACAACTTCGGCTTTATCGTTCTCTTTTTAATGTAAGGGAAGATGTGTTTGCGATTCGCTGGGAAAAGGGGAAGAAAAAAGGATATTATCCTGCATACCAATTTGATCCTTATCGATATAGATTGCACAAGATAAAAGGCGGAAGCTTAAAAGATTTTCCTGATAAATCTCCGTTAAAACTCGATGATTCACAGCTAATGAAACATTTTAGTGGTGATCAATTTATTGGTGGATATCCTCTGTTGCATGATAACAGTAGTTGGTTTATTGCAGCTGATTTCGATGGAGAAAAATGGAAAACAGAAAGCCTCAAGTTTATAAAAGTATGTCAAGAACAATATATCTCACCTTACCTTGAAAGGTCCCAATCAGGAAATGGAGCTCACGTTTGGGTCTTTTTTGATGAATCGTATCCCGCTTTTAAGAGTAGGTCGGTGATAACATTTCTTTTAGAGAAAGCTGAGATTATTTCAAAATTCGACAAATCTTCCAGTTTTGACAGGTTATTTCCGAATCAGGATCAACTATCCGGTAAGAAGCTGGGTAATTTAATTGCCTTACCTTTTCAGGGAAAATCTTTGTTAGCTGATAACAGTTGTTTTATTGATCCAAATACACTGACTGCAATCGAAGATCAATGGGATTTCATTTCAAAGATCAAAAGAACTGAAGTTCAGATTCTTGACAAAATCTACGATGAGATTGGAAATACTTCTCGCAAAGTTCATAAAATTAATGACACTGAAAAAATTATTATTAGGTTAGATAACTACCTTCATCTTTCAAAAATTCTACTAACTTCTGAAATAAGAGATTTTCTCAAAGAGGAGCTGAATATTGCCAATTCTGAAT
>JBCBHL010000306.1:0-8896 GCA_038525605.1 Bacteroidota bacterium | reverse complement strand
TCTCTTTCGACAAAAGCAACATCCCTGATTTCTCTATCTATAAAAACAAACCAGGACAGCTCGAGGGTATGAAAAGCGGAGACGTTTCCCGATACTTTTATACGTCTCCTGCCTTTACAATCGGCAAGAATGAAATCTCAGCCAACACCCAGGGTTTTTCCTATCAGAATTTAAAATATGGTTTTACTGACAATTTCTCACTGGAGCTGGGCACGAGTTTTACTGGCTGGCTGCTACAAATTCCGCTGGTTGCTGTCACACCCAAATATCGATTCGTCGACAGCCCCAAAATCAAGCTAAGCGCCTATGCCAGTTACCTCACAGTTTTACCCAATCCAATGGATAATCGCGGCAATGTATTTCTGTTTGGTGTCAATTCCACTTCAGGCAATGAATCTGGTAATGTTTCTATCGGGGTGAGTTATGGCGTGGTGGATGGTCAGTTTTTAGATTTACCGCTATTTCAGCTTGCGGGCGCCAAATACCTCTCCACTAAAGTTGCCTTGATTTTCGACAGTCAGATCGTGAGTTTTGGAAGGTTCATCGATGACGATATCGGATTTTTTTACAATGCTATGCCAGGTATCCGCCTCATGAAAAAAGAACACAGTTTTGATCTGGCTGCTGCAGTATTCGGCGTTAACATCAACGGAGAAGGTGAATTCTTAGTTTTACCTTATGTCGGCTATAGTATCAATCTGTCAAAAATTTAAATCGTTACTTTTACATCAGCATAAATGGCAGACTTAAACTCCCTTTTAAAATGATATTCAAAACAGAAAGATGTCTGGTGAGAAAAATGGAGCCCTCAGATTTCGAAGGACTATTTGAACTGCACAGCGACCCTGACGTTATGAGATATACCTCCGGAGATATACAGGACGAACAGGCGTGTCGGGAGGATTTGCAATATCTTATGGAGCAGTATAAGCTGGAAAGTACGAATTTGCTGGTTTACGGCATAGAAAACAAACAACGAGAATTCTTAGGTACTTGTGCTATTCTCAGAAATGAAGCTCAGGAAACAGAAATAGGTTACCGGCTGGTTCAGAGATTCTGGAAACAGGGATATGCCACTGAAATCACAAATGGACTGCTGAGTTATTGCCAGCGGATATTCGATTCGGAAAAATTATATGCCTACTGCTTTGTGGCAAATACGGGATCCATTAGGGTATTGGAGAAGTGCGGCTTTTCATTGGAAAAAGAGTTTATGAATGAAGAGGATGGATTGCTGGATCGCAAATATTCGATTAAATTAAATACGCTAAATGTTCTTTAAAGGATTATGAAGGTTTTATTGAAAACAACAGTAGCTGGTACAAATTATCCAAAGACGGTCATAGTACTGTTTTTATTCATGTCTTTGAGTTTTCAGGCTGTCTCCTCGATTAACGACGAAATTGATCGGATTGAACAAAAATTAGGTGTTAGAGTAGCGGTCAAATTACCTGTACTCGGTAGCTGGGATGTAGTCAAATACAGGATTTGTTCAGACACCAGTGTGCTCATTCCATACTTACGATTAATGGAAAGAGAATACAGTAAATATCCCAAAGGTTATTTCAGTAAAATTGGCATCAGGACGATAGCAATAGGCGAAGAGTTGATGATCAATCGACAAAAAAGGGCTGCTATACCCGATCCGTATAAAGGCATCCTGTTTCTTTCTGTAGATAAACCCGGTAATTCGGAAACTTATCAGGTACATGTCATGCATCACGAGTTACATCACTGTGCAGAGTACAAACACTGGAATAGCATGAACTATCACTGGGATTCCTGGTCGGATGTTAATAATGCCACTTTTAATTACCAGGGAAGTGGCGCTTCTGCTTACAATGACAGCTCCATCGACTGGTATACGATCAACAAACCATTTGAAGGATTTATCAATATGTACAGCACTACTGCTGAAGAGGAAGACCGGGCAGAAATAGTGGCGATCATCATGACTGATGCCGAAAAACCTTTACTCGAAAAGTTCCTTCGGGACGATAAGATTTTACAACAAAAAGTATTGCTTGTCAAGATTCTTCTTACAGAAATCAGCGGAGAAGAAGACACCTACTGGAATAAAGCTTTTAATTAACAGCTCGGTTACCTAATGAATAGTACTCAGTCATAAGATAAAGCTGCATATGATTCATATGATAGCATAGATATTCAGTCTGCTAATATCAGAAAAAATAGTATTTTTAAGATTAGGACAATTACTAAAAACCGGGATGAATCAAAAAATCAATCTGCAATACATCATGTGGCTGTTAATAGCTGTCGTACTAAGCTGTTTCTTTCACGAATTCACTCATTGGCTTACCGGCGAAATACTGGGCAATAAGATGTCTATGTCTTTTAATACAGCTTCTCCGATTAACGGTGAATATGTTAAAGACTGGCATGCTAACATCATTACCATTTCAGCGCCTATTTTTACTGTGCTGCAGGCAGTTGCGTTTTACTTCATCCTCAACAAGCAGCGCAAATTACATCTGTATCCATTTCTGTTTTTCCCGTTTGTTTACAGGTTTTTTGCAGGAATTGCCAACTCCTTCGGCCCCAATGACGAAGGAAGATTCGGGTTGTCTATAGGGGTTGGGTTATATACAATATCGATTATTTTCAGTACTTTCCTCCTTTTTCTGATCATCAGGTTTTCTCTCAAGCATAAAATCAGTTTTAAGTACAATCTGATCACTTTTATTCTAAGTGCACTGGGTTTGCTCTTGATTGTATTTATAGACCAGTATTTTAAAATTAAAATAATCGGTTAAGGATAGTCTCGAATATCTATTGGTTATTCCTCGTGCGCAATTAATTGCGAGCTGACCGGCTTTTTTTCACAAAATAGACAATCGAAAAAACCAGTCCTCCACCGGCTAGCAAATAAAACAGCATCTGACCAAGAAAGTAACCTCTCCGATATGACCAGGATTTGCCAGTGAATTGTTCTTTTGATTTTAGCTGACTGAGGTCGAGAGATTCGAAAAACGCCTTTTTTAGCGCGTCCTTTTCTATTGCGGGGTTATACACTGAAACCACTATCAGCTGATCTCCGGCCAAAAATGTTTTAGACTCCACCACAACTTTGTCATTCGGATCCTTATATTTAGCCTGATAACCTATGAGTCCGTCATAACTAATTTTCTCCCCTTCAACTTTTGCTGCCCTAATTGCATTACTGGCCCCTTCAGCTACTCCGTCGTAATATTTTAGCAAGGACTCCTCATCATAAGGCAGCTCAGAATAGTTTGCATCTCCTGCGTTATTTTCAGCTGGTAGCAATTGAGTGAAAAAGATCATCTTTTCTACTTCACCATAAAGTTGCCGGAGACGGAGGTCATTTACTAAAGTATCCAGTTGATAAACATCTTCAGTTGGAAAACTAATTTTCACATCTTCCAGCTTATATTCAAACCAGTCCGATTCCTGGCCAATGACTGCCAAAGGAATAAAACCTAAGCACAATAAAAACAGGATTACTTTTCTATGTCTCATCATCGGAATAATTAATTGGTCTGGTCAGTCAGATTGTCTGATGCCGTCAAAATTAACACAATTAAGCGAACTGTCTGCCGGTCTCGAGACAATAAGGCTTTGACATTTAATCTCATATTTTACTGAATTCTCTACTTTGCTGTGCAAATGCCAATTTTAGGTTTGGTCTTTGTGGTGTATGGAAAAAACTTTAATTTTCAACATGTTCCAGAAAATCGGCATATCCTTCATTAGCATTACATTACTAATAACTCCCTTCTTCGGTAACAGTCAGGAAGTAAAAATCAAGCAGGTCAACTGTAGGTTGGAAGAAGAAACACTGAAGGAAATTTCCATTGCGATCGATATGCAAATCAGTTTTTACAGAGGAATTTTCAACGATACTACCAAAAATAGCTTTAGCGCCAGAGTTTTTGGAACCAGGAAAGAATACATCGCCTATTCCAAAAGCCATGCGGATTATAACCCGAATAAGACTGATGCATTGGCATTCTACAGCAATGAATTAAATGAGATGATTCTTCACCTGGAAATAGATGACTTTGTAAAGACTTTTAAACATGAGCTCAATCATGCCATGTATGAATATTATTGTCAGGATCATCCGGTGTGGCTCACAGAAGGGCTATCTGAATTCATGGAAAATATAGAATATATCAATGGCAGCTACGGTTTTGATGTAGAACATATCAATGCTGCCATCAGGGCAAAAAGTTATATGATGGATGGTGCTACAATCAAAAACACCATTAATAACCCCAGGTTTTACCGCGACAATGCCGGGCAGAATTACACTCTATCATGGGCTATTGTTTATTATCTATACACTACCAACAAACTTATATTGGATGACCTCATTAGAAATGCCTGTGGAGACGTCGGTTTCTTTGTAATAGACCGCATCTATCCGGGAGGTTTGGAATTATTACAGTCGGATATGAAATCCTTCTTCATCAATTATTCACCAAAAAACTCACATTAAGATCCATTGATTCGATTGTTTCTTTGTATCTGGAGTTGATTTTGTCCATTATTTGCTGATAATCTCTTTGATATTCTACCTCTCCCTTAGCCCAAATTCCGGAGGCGAGTACCCTTGTGTCTTTGAAGACTACTCCATTTCCTTCAAAAAGTCCGTTGTGGAATTCGCCAATATACATGTAACCATCACCCCAATCCTTTACGCCAAATCCATTCGGTTCATTTTGCTTGAATTTACCCATGTAAAAGCTGCCATCGGGAAAATATCGTTTACCAATTCCATCAATTTTATCATTTCTCCACTCGCCTTCATAGACTAATACTTTATTATTAATCAGTTTCCCCTGCCCCTCTCTCTTACCTTTTTTAAACTCACCTAAGTATCTGTTTAGACCAACTCTCACCTCCCCTTTTCCATTCATTTTATCAAAAGGAAAAATACCTTTTTTATAATTTACCTCTTTTCCACTAAAATATTCAAACTGCTCTCCCATACCTGCAGGTGCATCATTTTTAAAAGTTCCTTTATAGATCGTGAAACTATATTCATAAAAATATTTTAGCGTACCCTGACCCTCCCAGTTTTCATCGACAAAGCTCCCTTTGTAATAAATAGAAGAATCGCCCTGCTCATCGAAATATATTTCTATTCCAATTCCTAATAACTCACCATCAACGAAGTTACCTTCCACATAATGATCTATTTTGTCATTACTGCCAATACTGTAGTATTTACCCAGACCATTCTGCTTTCCATTCTGATAATTCCCTTCTTTGATGGTACCATTCATCAAATCATAAATTCCATATCCTGATGGCATGCCCCGTTTCATAGATCCGGTATATTTTTGAGCAGCAGTCCCTTTCTGAGACCAGATCAACTCACCTTCTCCGGAAGCAAATCCACCCGAACAACCTCCGGACCAGGTAACTGACTCATTCTTGGCAGGGAATGGATTATAAACTTTACATCCTGAACTGGTTTCGATCCAGACTGAATCTCCCTGAATCAATGTAGATCCATTTACTTGTGAAGCGATCAATGTTATTAAAAGGAATGGAACAGTTATTATTTTCATATAGACCTTATGGTTTTGTTTGAATGTATTGTGCATCAATGCTTACTGAATTGCTCTGTCGTTTATATCGACCTTGAGTCACAATGATCCTGCCAATATTTCTATTTTGATCTATTCTATCCATCGCTTTCTCCATCTAATCTCTTTCTAAGTTGATAATTTTCCAGCAACTGCAACCTGTTGATAGCGATAGCACATCTGAGTTGCATTTCTACCACGGTATTATTCCAAACCAACTCACCAAAAACCTCTTTCCGTAGACTTTGAATTTCAGAGCGAATTAATTTGTCTGCCTCCTGTTCTTCAAGATCATTTAATGCTTCCCTGATTTTTGAAATTGCATCTCCTTCCCTCAAAGCCCGGTTAGGGCCATCTGTATTTTCAGGCTTAATCAGCTTCACATCTACCCAGCCTTCATAATAACCACCACTATGTAACTTCGATTGATAGTCTAAATCCCTGATCAAAAGAATAATCTCATTGTAGTAAATTGATTGTAGCTCGTTAATTTCGTTCAATTGCGTATTTAATAAACGGTTGTTGTGATCCATTTCATTAGCCACTAAACCGATACTAGCAATGTGTTTTTTATGTACAAAATCGGATGAGATCAGATGCGTAACAGCAAAAAAAGCAGCAACCGGAATCAATAGCAATATAATCTCTATGCTTATGGCATTATCGGTAAGTGTTTTGAGACTATTGTTATACAGAATAATAACAGAAGCCAGCAAGAGCATAATCAATGCCAGCCCATAAAACCAATAATCATAATCCAGGAACTTATCATTTATCTTACTCATAATATCCCAACCAAATAGTGACAGGATGGATAAAAGAGAAAGTGCCAGCACAAGCCCTTTACCTTTAAATGCTTTTTTACTTTTAAAAAATCCTACAGAGGCCAGGATAAACAAGATAGGTACATACAGAATGATACCAAGAGCTGCCCATTCTAATGAATATTCAAAGAAAAAACATACATAAATGATGATGAAAAATGTAATTAATACAAGACCGATTTTTTTCATTTAAGTGATTAAAAACTGTTTGTGATTTCCTGAATTAGAATAAGTTCGTGACAGTAAAAGTGCCAGGCTTTTCATCAATATACTCATTTTTACTATATGTTCAGGTTGTTCAAATATGGAATATCAAGATTGTACTGTTTTTGACTAATCTGATGATCATTCAATTCAATATGATCATCTGAATAATTGCGACCTTCCCTCTCGCCACAGCGATACATTCTTTAAAATTCTTTTGGTATTCCAGCCGAAATTGAATTTTCTTTGCTTGTTGTCTATGAAAGTTTGTATTGCTGAAAAGCCGAGTGTTGCGAAGGAGATCGCCCAAATAATTGGTGCTAAGGACCGGAAAGACGGTTATTTTGAAGGGAATGGCTATCAGGTTACATGGACTTTTGGTCACTTTTGTACGCTTCTTCCTCCGGAAGACTATTCCCACTACTGGAAACGATGGGATTTGAATACCCTTCCCATGCTCCCTGAGCGTTTTGAGACCAAAATTATGGATGATAGCGGTGTAAAAAAGCAATTCAACATCATCAAAGAGCTTTTCGGTAAAGCCTCTGTTGTCATCAATTGTGGTGATGCCGGGCAGGAAGGGGAACTCATCCAGCGATGGGTACTGAAACAAACAGAATACAATGGACCGGTACAGCGCCTGTGGATTTCATCGCTCACGGCAGAAGCCATTGAAACGGGATTCCAAAATCTGAAGCCTGCGGAAGAATTTGACAACCTCTACTATGCCGGAAGCTCCCGCGCCATCGGTGACTGGCTGTTGGGAATGAATGCCACCAGGCTTTATACATTGAAGTATGGCGGTTACAAACAAGTGCTTTCTATTGGACGGGTGCAGACCCCTACTCTCGCCATGCTGGTTCAGCGACATCTGGAAATCGAGAATTTTGTTCCCAAACCTTACTGGGAATTGCAGACGATTTATCGGGAGGCAAAGTTTAGCAGTAGCAGCGGTAAGTTTTTCAAGAAAGAAGACGGTGAAAAGTTACTCAATCAGGTAACGGGTAAAGATCTTTTTATCACCAACACTGAAAAGAAAGAGGGAAAAGAATATGCTCCTAAACTATTTGACCTGACCAGCCTACAGGTTTATGCCAACAACAAATTCAATTTAACTGCTGAGGCTACCTTAAAAACCGTACAAAGTCTATACGAAAAAAAGGTAGTCACCTATCCGAGGGTAGATACTACTTTCCTACCGAATGATATGTACCAAAAAATTCCCGGCATCCTGAAAGGCCTGTCGGATTATGGTAATTTCACCAAAGAGATCCTGGGTAAAAAAATCAGAAAATCCGCGAAGGTGTTTAATGACAATAAGGTGACTGATCACCATGCCATTATTCCTACGGGAGAACAAAAACCACTGGGAGGTGATGAACAGAAAGTCTATGACATCATCGTCAGGAGGTTTTTAGCAGTCTTCTTTCCGGATTGTAAAGTAGCCAAAACACAGGTAAACGCAGAGGTGGACGGCGTTCCATTTATAGCGAGGGGTAAAGAAATCCTCGATCCGGGGTGGCGGGTTTTATTTCCGAAAGGAAAAAACAACAGCGATGATGGTGATGAAAACAAAGAACAGGATGACGATAAAATCCTGCCTTCCTTTGAAGTGGGCGAACACGGACCACACGATCCATCTTTTACTGAAAAGACTACCAAACCGCCAAAGAATTACACGGAGGCTTCTTTGTTACGAGCGATGGAAACAGCAGGCAAGCAGGTAGAAGACGAAACGTTAAGAGACCTGATGAAAGCCAATGGCATAGGCCGGCCTTCAACAAGGGCCAATATCATCGAGACGCTATTTAAAAGAAAGTATGCGCAACGACGCAAAAAGCAAGTGATCCCTACTGAAATGGGTATCCAGCTGGTTGCTACGATTCAGAATCAATTGCTTAAATCAGCTGAACTGACGGGACAGTGGGAAAAGCAGTTGAAAGAAATTGAAAACGGTGATTTCAGTGCTGGCAGGTTCATTTTCAATATGAAAAACATGGTGCAAAGCCTTGTTTATGAAGTTCGCAGTGAAAGCGGCAGGTCTATTGTAAGTGCTCCAGATGCAAAGCCTGCTAAGAAGACTGCACCGAAGAAAAAGACTGCTGCCTCTGCAGTGCTCAAATGTCCTAAATGCAAAGAAGGTGAGATTCTGAAAGGCAAAAGCAGCTACGGTTGCAGCAGGTGGAAAGCCGGATGCAACATGCGACTACCATTTCAATTTATGGAAAAGAAAATCTCCGATGCACAGATGAAAAAACTGATTCAAAAAGGTGCTACCAGTAAGTTGAAAGG